>NZ_JBKJYW010000420.1:0-2926 GCF_046715635.1 Serratia sp. (in: enterobacteria) | reverse complement strand
CCTGTGGCGACCGATTTGGGCAGTGGCTCGCTGATCGACATGGCGCAATACGGTTTGCCAGCCGAACCGATGCCGCAACACCTGATTGCCGCCGGTGTCGATCTGGTGACCTTCTCCGGCGATAAACTGCTGGGCGGGCCACAGGCCGGGATTATTGTCGGTAAAAAAGATCTGATCGCCCGTCTGCAACAGCACCCACTCAAGCGCGCTCTGCGCGTCGGCAAAATCACGCTGGCGGCGCTGGAAGCCACGCTGCGCTTGTATCAACAGCCTGAATTGCTGGCAGAACATTTACCGACCTTGCGCTTACTGACCCGTCCACAGCAACAGATGCAGGAAACAGCCGAACGTTTGCAGAGCCAGTTGGCTCCGCTGTTTGCTGGCCGCTTCGAGCTGCGCAGCGAGCCGTGCTGGTCACAGATTGGTAGCGGTTCGTTGCCGGTAGATCGCCTGCCGAGCTACGCGTTGACCTTTGCTCCACTTGATGGGCGAGGCGCAACGTTAGAAGGTTTGGCCCAGCAATGGCGCGGTTTGCCGCAGCCAGTCATTGGCCGCATCAACGACGGTAAACTGTGGCTCGATCTGCGTTGCCTGGAACAGGAGGGCGCACTGGCTGAGGCGCTGAGCGCATGATTATTGCCACCGCAGGCCATGTCGACCACGGCAAAACGACCCTGCTACAGGCGATCACCGGCATTAATGCCGATCGTTTGCCAGAGGAACAACGCCGTGGCATGACCATCGATCTTGGTTATGCCTATTGGCCGCAGCCCGATGGCCGCGTGCTGGGGTTTATCGACGTTCCCGGCCATGAAAAATTCCTCGCTAATATGCTGGCAGGCATTGGCGGCATCGACCATGCGCTGCTGGTGGTGGCCTGCGACGATGGCGTAATGGCACAAACCCGCGAGCACCTGGCGATCCTGCGCCTGAGCGGCAGAGCGCAGTTGACGGTGGCGTTAACCAAAGCCGACCGTGTGGATCCTGCCCGAGTCGCCGAAGTGCAAACCCAGGTGTTGGCCGAATTGGCGCAGCAGGGCTGGCATGATGTGCCGGTGTTTGTTACTGCGGCGGCACTGGGGGAAGGTATTGATGAGCTGCGCCAGCATCTGTTGGCGTTGCAACCCGGTGAGCACTTACTATCCCGTCGTTTTCGGCTGGCGGTGGATCGCGCTTTCAGCGTTAAAGGTGCCGGGCTGGTGGTAACAGGCACAGCGCTGGGCGGCAGCGTGGCGGTAGGCGATACGCTGTGGCTGACCGGTGCAGATGTGCCGGTGCGCGTGCGTGGTTTGCATGCGCAGAATCAGGCGACAGAACAGGCGGTTGCCGGGCAGCGCATTGCGCTGAATATCAGCGGTGACGTCAGCAAAGACCAGCTAACGCGGGGCGACTGGCTGTTGGCGCAACAACCGCCAGCGGCGGCAGAGCGTATTCTGGTGGCGATAGAGGCCGATGTGCCGATCCAGCACTGGCAGTCGCTGCATATTCATCATGCTGCCAGCCATATCACGGGGCGCATTGCGCTGCTGGCCGACAACCTGGCGGAGCTGATCCTCGATCGTCCGCTATGGTTGGTAGAAAACGATCGGCTGGTGCTGCGTGATATCAGCGCTCGCCAAACGTTGGGGGCTGCACGCGTGCTGGGGCTGTCTTCGCCGAAGCGGGGCAAGCGTCAGCCGGAGTATCTGGCCTGGCTGGCAGCGCTGGCTCAGGCATCCAGCGATGGGCAGGTGCTGGATTTACGTTTGCCGGGTGGCGCACTGGATCTGGCTGCGTTTGCCTGGGCACGACAGCTGACGGATGACGGCCTACAGGAACTGCTGGCCGGTTATGCCCTGATGATCTCCGGCGAGATGGCGTTGGCCCCGGCCAACGTGCAAGCGCATGAGCAGCGCCTGTTGCAGGTGTTGGCCGAATACCATCAGCAACATGCCGATCAGCTAGGCCTGGGTCGCGCTCGTCTGCGCCGTATGGCGTTACCGGCGTTGCATGAGCCGCTGGTATTTATGATGATCGATCGGCTGCTGGCGGCGGGTTTGCTGCGCAACACGCGCGGCTGGCTGCACCTGCCAGACCACGGCTTGGCGTTCAGCAGCGATCAACAGGCCCTGTGGAGCCGCATTGAGCCGCTGTTTGGTGACGAGCCCTGGTGGGTGCGCGATCTGGCCGCCTCGTTGGGTGAAGAGGAAAACAGCGTTCGCGCCGCGTTGCGCAAGGCGGCACAGCTTGGCTATGTCACCGCTGTGGTGGTCGATCGCTACTACCTCAGCCAGCGCATCGAACAGTTTGCCATGCTGATCCGCGAGCTGGACGCCACGCAAGGCAGCACCAATGCCGGTGACTTCCGAGATCGGCTGGGGGTTGGCCGCAAGCTGGCGATCCAGGTATTGGAATTCTTCGATCGCAGCGGCTTTACCCGGCGTAAGGGAAATCAGCACCTGCTGCGGGATCGCGGGCTGTTTGGCGGTTGAAAGGATGGGTGCATATTGTTGCGCCCAGTTTAAAAAATTGTGACACCCCTCATGCGTTTGAGCATTGTTTCGCCATTCCTCCTGATAAACCCCTATTATCCCGGCTAGAGATAGTTTACCGCTTCTTAAGTTTGATCACTGGATCTGCGGCCATGGTGCCGTGAACCTGCTTACCGTCTCCGGGCGGTAAGGTTGCAGCCACGTTAAAAGGAGATACAAATGGCGAATACTACTACGGCAAGTCACCTCACGCCGGAAAACACCGGGTTTCCTCTCAAGCTGAAAAAACGTTATGACAACTTTATCGGTGGTGCCTGGGTGGCACCGGTACAGGGCGAGTATTACACCAACCTGACGCCGATCACCGGCCAGACGCTGTGCGAAGTGGCCAGTTCCTCCACCCAGGATATCGAGCTGGCGCTGGATGCGGCCCACGATGCCAAAGGGGCCTGGGG
>NZ_JBKJYW010000419.1:0-8618 GCF_046715635.1 Serratia sp. (in: enterobacteria) | reverse complement strand
GGCATTAAGCCATTTAGGTGCGGATTACACCTGTATTGGCCAGATCGGCCCGCAGTCTGAAGGGATGAAGTTCTACCGCGATCAGCAAGAGGTTGAACTGCCGTGGAGTGGTTACGATCACTTTGGTGCCGCTCAATAGCCATCAGTAGGGTGGTATGAGTTTATACTGAGCCTGTTAGTAAGATATGGCTCTATTCCGGCCAGAGCTATTGGCCGAAACGTAAAAACCCGACCTCACCAGTCGGGTTTTTACGTTTTTATCTACACCTTGCAGTTATTCAAAGCCGACCACATGATGCGGCACATAGGCCGTTTCTAATTCTGCAATCTCCTGCGGTGTCAGCTCCAGATCAATGGCGGCTACGGCATCGATCAAGTGTTCACTGCGTGAGGCACCAATAATCGGCGCGGTAACCACCGGTTTACTCAGCAGCCAGGCCAGTGCGATTTGCGCTCGCGAAACGCCGCGCTCTTCAGCAATAGTGGCGACGCGCTCGGCAATCAGGGCATCAACCCCTTCGGTAGCGTCATACAAGGTTTTGCCATATTGGTCGCTGACCAGACGCGCGGTGGTTTCACCCCAAGGGCGTGTCAGTCTGCCACGAGCCAGCGGGCTCCAGGGCAGTACCGCAATCCCTTCGGCGGCGCAGAGCGGGTGCATTTCGCGCTCCTCTTCCCGTTGGATCAGGTTGTACTGATCCTGCATGCTGACAAAACGCGTCCAGCCGTGCAGATCGGCGGTATACAGCGCCTTGGCAAACTGCCAGGCATACATCGAAGAGGCTCCGATATAGCGTGCCTTTCCGGCTTTCATCACGTCATGCAGGGCTTCCAGCGTCTCTTCGATCGGGGTCTCATAGTCCCAACGGTGGATTTGCAGTAAATCGACGTAATCGGTACCCAAACGCCGCAGGCTGTCGTCGATCGACTGCATGATCTTGGGGCGTGACAGGCCGCGTTCCAGGTTGCTCATGGTGTTATAGACTTTGGTGGCAATCACCACCTCATCACGGCGAGCATAGTCGCGCAGTGCGCGGCCAACGATCTCCTCGCTGCTGCCATCGGAATAGTTGTTGGAGGTATCAAAAAAGTTGATGCCCGCATCCAGCGCCTGCCTGATCAACGGGCGGCTGCTTTCCTCCGGCAGCGTCCAGGCGTGGTTGCCACGTGAGGGCTCGCCATAGGTCATGCAACCCAAACAGATGCGGGAAATATTGAGTTCGGTGTTACCCAGCTTTAGATATTTCATGCCTATCTCTCCTGTGTACCGTTCAAAAAATGACTGTAGCGGAAAATGATGCAGAAATAATGGGTGCGGCGTTTGATGTAGGGATTGGTAAGGGCGCCCAGTGTGGCGCCCTTAGCTAGATTATGCCAGCCAGGTTTCGATCTGGCGTTGAATACCAGCTGCATCCAGGCCCAGATCGCTGCGGATCTCTTCCTGGCCGCCCTGTGGGATAAAGTCATCCGGCAGGCCAATGTTCAGTACGGGCACCACTCGGCGTTTGGCCATCAGCAATTCGTTAACCCCGCTGCCAGCGCCGCCCATAATGGCGTTCTCTTCCAGCGTCACCAGCACTTCATGGCTGGCGGCCATTTCCAGCACCAACTGTTCGTCCAGTGGTTTGACAAAGCGCATGTCCACCAGAGTAGCGTTCATTGCCTCGGCCACCTGAGCCGCTTCCGCCAATAGGGTACCAAAGTTGAGGATGGCAATCTTTTCCCCTTCGCGGCGGACTATGCCTTTACCGAGCGGCAATGCGGCCAGAGGTTCCAGCGTTGCACCCGTACCGTTGCCCCGTGGGTAACGTACCGCACTTGGGCCTGCGTTATGGTGATAACCGGTGAACAGCATCTGGCGACATTCGTTTTCGTCGCTTGGCGTCATGATCACCATGTTCGGGATGCAGCGCAGGAACGAAATATCAAAGGCACCCTGGTGAGTCTGCCCGTCGGCACCGACAATTCCGCCACGATCGATGGCAAACATAACTGGCAGCTGCTGGATCGCTACGTCGTGGATCACCTGATCGTAGGCGCGTTGCAGGAAGGTGGAGTAGATCGCCACCACCGGTTTGTAACCGCCGATCGCCAACCCGGCGGCGAACGTCACCGCATGCTGCTCGGCGATCGCCACGTCGAAATATTGCTGCGGATAGTCGCGTGAGAACTGCACCATGCCGGAACCTTCGCGCATGGCTGGGGTGATCGCCATCAGTTGGCTATCTTTAGCCGCCGTTTCACACAGCCATTCACCAAAGATCTTGGAATAGGTTGGCAGGCCGCCAGCGCTTTTTGGCAGGGTGCCGCTGGCCGGATCGAATTTTGGCACCGCGTGGAAGCTGATCGGATCCTTTTCTGCCGGAGCATAACCACGGCCTTTCTTGGTCATGATATGCAGTAACTGTGGGCCTTTCAGGTCACGCATGTTTTTTAGCGTAGCGGCCAATCCCTGCACGTCGTGCCCGTCTACCGGGCCAATGTAGTTAAAGCCCAGCTCTTCAAACAGCGTGCCGGGAACCACCATGCCTTTGAGGTGCTCTTCGGTTCGCTTGAGCAGTTCTTTGATCGGCGGTACGCCGGAGAGCACCTTTTTGCCACCTTCGCGCAGCGTGGAGTAGAGCTTGCCAGACAGCAGCTGCGCCAGATGGTTATTCAACGCCCCGACGTTTTCGGAGATCGACATTTCGTTGTCGTTCAGCACCACCAGCATATCCGGGGTGATATCACCGGCATGATTCATGGCTTCGAACGCCATGCCTGCGGTGATGGCACCATCGCCAATCACGCAGACGGTGCGGCGATTTTTGCCCTCACGCGCGGCGGCCACGGCCATGCCAAGACCCGCGCTGATCGAGGTTGAAGAGTGGCCAACGGACAATACGTCATATTCACTTTCGGCGCGCCACGGGAACGGGTGCAGGCCGTTTTTCTGGCGAATAGTCGAGATGCGGTCACGCCGACCGGTCAGGATCTTGTGTGGGTAAGCCTGATGACCAACGTCCCAAACCAGGTGATCGAAAGGGGTGTTGTAGACGTAATGCAGTGCCACCGTCAGCTCGACGGTACCCAGCCCAGACGCAAAGTGGCCACTGGAACGGCTGACGCTGTCCAGCAGGTATTGCCGCAGTTCATCACACAACTTCGGCAGGCTTTCTTTTGGCAACGAGCGGAGCTCTTCAGGATTTTCCGCTAAGGCCAAGGTCGGGTATTTGGCTATATCAAGACTCATTCAGTACTCATATCAGAGGAGTTAATTGTCGCGTTCAATAATGAAGTTGGCCAATGCACGTAACGGTACGGTGTTATAAGATTGTGTGGCCAACGAGTCTAATGCGGCCAAGGCTTCCTGATAGAGACCCCACGCTTTTAACTTGGCGCTGTCAAGCCCAAGTAGGGCCGGGTAGGTACTCTTGCCAAGCTGTTGGTCGGAGCCTTGGCGTTTACCGATTTTTTCGGTTTCGCCCACGACGTCAAGAATATCGTCCTGCACCTGAAACGCCAAGCCAATGGCGGCCGCGTAACGGTCAAGTTCAGGGAGTGCAGCACGGCCTGGTTCACCGGCGGCCAATGCCCCTAAGCGAACCGCAGCACGGATCAACGCGCCGGTTTTATGGCGATGGATCTGCTCTAACGCTTGTAAATCGATCTGCTTACCTTCGGCTTCCAGATCCAGCGACTGGCCACCGCACATACCGGCAACGCCGCTGGCTTTGGCCAGTTCGGAAATCATCGCCAGCCGATCGCGCGCTGCCACATCGGGCATGTCGGCGTCGGCCAGGATCGAGAAAGCCAGCGTTTGCAGGGCATCGCCCGCCAGAATGGCGTTAGCTTCCCCAAATTTGATATGGCAGGTTGGCTGGCCGCGGCGCAGATCGTCGTCGTCCATCGCTGGTAGATCGTCATGGATCAGCGAATAGGCATGGATGCACTCCACCGCCGCTGCTGGGGCATCCAGATTCTCCAGACTCAGGCCAAACATTTGGCCGGTAGCATAAACCAGGAAAGGCCGTAGCCGTTTACCGCCCAGTAAGGCGCCGTGACGCATCGCCTCAACCATTTTGCCATCATTGAACGGCAGCGGAGCGATATAGCCAAGCAGTGCGCGATCGCTGCGCTGATGGAAGGCCTGTAACTGATCGTGGAACTCAGACATCGTAATTACTCAGCGTCCGGGGTAAAAGGGGTCAGTGCAGCATCGTCGTTATGGTCGTTGAGCAGGATCTGTACGCGCTGCTCAGCCTGTTGCAGCTTTTGTTGGCCCTGGCGAGCCAATTGGACGCCACGTTCAAACTCATTGAGCGCATCTTCCAGCGGCAATTCGCCGGATTCCAGACGGGTTACGATACTCTCAAGTTCGCTCAGAGAATTCTCAAAGCTGATGCTTTGCTCTTTACTGTCTGATTGTGCAGGTTTTTTCGCCATAGTTTTCTTTTTACATCATCATGTGAACAGTGGGACCCGAGCCTATCCTAGCGGATCTTGATTAGTAAATCATGGCACGTCTATGTGGTTTTGTGCACGGCGCGGGTGCAGATAGTGATATACTTCGCGGCCAGATAAGATTGATAAAAGCTCGGCCAGCCCGCGATTTTATCAATCTTATCGCCATTGTATACCTAATAGCCTTGCAGTGGCAGCTAACCGCCGCCGCTGAAACCCATCAGGCTGAGGTATTGCGTAATTTTCATCAGACTATAAAGACCACCATGAAGTTTATCATTAAATTGTTCCCGGAAATCACCATCAAGAGTCAATCTGTGCGTTTGCGCTTTATTAAGATCCTGACTACCAACATCCGCAACGTCCTGAAGCAGTATGATGAAACTCTGGCGGTTGTCCGTCACTGGGATTTTATCGAGGTACGTGCCAAAGATGAAGATCAGCGCCCGGTGATTGCCGATGCCTTGACGCGTATTCCCGGCATTCACCATATCCTGGAAGTGGAAGATCGCGCCTATACCGATGTCCACCACATCTTTGAGCAGACGCTGGAAACCTACCGCGAGCAACTGGAAGGCAAGACCTTCTGCGTACGGGTGAAACGCCGTGGCAAGCATGAGTTCAGCTCGCAGGATGTCGAGCGCTACGTTGGTGGCGGTTTGAACCAGCATATTGAAAGCGCACGTGTTAAACTTTCTCACCCTCAGGTCACGGTGAACCTGGAGATAGATGACGACAAGCTGATGTTGGTCAAGACGCGCCGCGAAGGCATTGGCGGCTACCCGATCGGCACCCAGGAAGACGTACTGTCACTGATTTCCGGCGGTTTTGACTCCGGCGTTTCCAGTTATATGCTGATGCGCCGTGGCTGTCGCGTACATTATTGCTTCTTTAATCTGGGCGGCGCGGCGCACGAAATTGGCGTCAAGCAGGTTGCCTACTATCTGTGGAACCGCTTCGGCAGCTCACACAAGGTGCGCTTTGTGGCGATCGATTTCGAACCGGTGGTCGGTGAGATCCTGGAAAAGGTCGATGACGGCCAGATGGGCGTGGTGCTCAAACGCATGATGGTGCGTGCCGCTTCCCAGGTTGCTGAACGTTATGGCGTGCAGGCTTTGGTGACCGGCGAAGCGCTGGGCCAGGTTTCCAGCCAGACCCTGACCAACCTGCGCCTGATCGATAACGCCTCCGATACCCTGATCCTGCGCCCGCTGATCTCACATGATAAAGAGCACATCATCAACGTGGCGCGTGAAATCGGCACCGAAGACTTCGCCAAGACCATGCCGGAGTATTGTGGTGTGATCTCAAAAAGCCCGACGGTCAAGGCAATCAAAGCCAGGATTGAAGAGGAAGAAGGGCACTTTGACTTCGAGATCCTCGATCGTGTGGTGCGCGAAGCGCGTAACGTCGATATCCGCACTATCGCAGAAGAAACCCGCCAGCAGGTCGCTGAAGTAGAAACCGTGGCTGAATTCAGCGCTGACGAAGTGATCCTGGATATCCGCTCGGTGGACGAGCAGGAAGAGAAGCCGCTGCAACTGGCGCAGGTGGAAGTGAAACCGCTGCCGTTCTACAAGTTAGGCACGCAGTTTGCCGATCTCGATCAGAGCAAAACCTATCTGCTGTACTGTGAGCGCGGCGTGATGAGCCGTTTGCAAGCGCTGTACCTGCTGGAGCAGGGCTACGCTAACGTTAAAGTCTACCGCCCGTAATCTGTGTTGAAGGGGAGCAATGCCGTTTCTTCGGTGTTGCTACCCTTATCCCTCTCTCCTGTTTGATCCTCTTTTTTACCCTTTCCCATCGAATAACTTTGACATAGCGGCTTACTTTGGTTTATTTATTGATACGTTATAACATAACTCATTATCGATTGAGAAAGGAGCAGGATATGCAGTTAAAAAAGTGGGTGGCGATACTGCCTTTTTGGTTTATCAGCCATTCACAGGCGCATTCTTTGTGGGTCAATGCACAACCCGCTACGGGCGGGCAGAGCACGATAGAGCTTGGCTATGGCGATGAATTCCCCACCGCAGAAGCGATCCCTGAAGATCGTCTGCACATTTTCGCACCGGCACAACTGATCGGGAAGAATGGGGATCTGATGCTGAAGCCTGGTAAAGAAAATTACCAGTTCGTGACGGAGAAACCATTAGCCAAGGGCAGCTATGCCGCTATCGCTAGCTATAACCCCACCTATTGGTCGAAAAACAAAGCGGGATGGCAACAGCAGAGCAGGACGGAAATGCCAGACGCGTTGTACTGCGAGCGGGCCTCCATGTTCGGCAAAACCATTGTGAATATCGATGGTGCGGTAGAGACTGCGGTTATCAGCCAGCCGCAGGGATTGCAGTTGGAAATTATCCCGTTAGCCAACCCGGCGACTATCAAGCCAGGGCAGCCGTTGCCAATACAGGTATTGTATGACGGGAAACCGCTAAAGAATGCCGATGTGACGGCGACGTTTGCCGGTTTTGGCGACCAACATGAGCACCACGGGCATACTCATAGTCATGCCAAAGCCTTTTTGAATCAGACGGACGGTAAGGGAAAAGTCAATGTTTACCCGCTGAAGGCGGGATATTGGCTAGTCGAAACCGAACATAAACTGCCTTATGGGGATAAGGCGAAATGTGATGAATCCGTGTTGCTTTCAACGTTGACCTTTACCATCAGCGAATAAGCCATTGGCTTGGCAGGCCAACCGGCCTGCCGATATTGATTCAATCGCGAAAGTCGTACATGCCGGGGATCAGTACCAGCTGTGCCGCTATCTCAGCCGCCTTGGCCTTACCCAACAGCAAATCGATCAGTTTCAGGGCAAACTCCATCGAGGTGCCGGGTCCTTGGCTGGTGAGCAGATTGACGCGTGGATCGAACACGACACGTCGTTCCATCCACTGGCCTTCGGGGATCTGCTCTTTCAGGCCGGGGAAGCCGGTCATATTGCCGATCGGGAACAGTTGGTGATGTTGTAATACCAAGGCCGGTGCCGCACAGATGGCGGCGACAATATTGCCTTGCAGATGCATCTGGCGGACCTTTTCCACCAGCAACGGGCTATCGCGAAAACATTCCGCGCCTTTGATACCGCCTGGTAAAACGATAGCGTCAAAGTGGTCGTCAACAATCGCCACCAAGGGGGCGTCTGCCAGCAGTTTAACGCCTCGTGAGCAGACGATGGTCAGGCCGCCGTCACTGGCTACGCTGGCGGTCGTTACTTTGACCCCGGCGCGAACCAGCAGATCGATGGTGGTAACGGCTTCGGTTTCTTCACTACCAGGTGCCAGGCAGACCAATACCGATGCGCTCATAGCTATTTTCCTTGCGTTTAATGATTTCAAACAGCCGGGTATTTTCTGGCAGGGGAATGCCGTGGCTGCGTCCGCGACGCAGCAAATAACCGGTAATGTAGTCGATCTCGGTGTGCCGCTGAGAACGGATATCCTGCAGCATCGAGGAGGTATTGTCCGCCGTTGACTGGATCACCTGCATCACATAGAACACCAGGCTTTCGCACGAGGTGTGGTGACCTTCCATCTCCATCACGCTAGCCACCTCACGGCAGATAAGCTCTATCTGCTCAGGATAGCGTTGCAGATCGCCATTACGGCAGTCATACAGCACGGTTAGCGGGTTGATGACGCAGTTGACCGCCAGCTTGCGCCAACTGGCCGACGCGATATTGTTATGCCAGGCAACGTCGGGCAGGGCCTGGTGCAGAATCTCTGCCAGATGGCTTAGATGGGTCGCTTGCTGGGTCGTTGGGCCGATATGGGTGGTGCCGTTGGCAACGTGCACAATGGTGTTACCATCATGGCGTGCAGCATGGGTAGTGGTGCCCTGTAGCACTGGCTGGCTGTGCGGTGGCAGCTCCTCTTGAGTCCCTATCCCATTATGCAGTAGCAAAATGGCACAACGGGGGTTTAATTTGGGCAGCAATGCCGTCACCGCGCTGGAAACCTGCCAGGCTTTCAGCGTGACTAACAGCAACTCACTTTGCCGCAGGTGTTCGGGATCGTTGGTGGGCAAATTACGGTTAAACGAGGTGCCGTCGGGTTCAATGACGTTGACCGCACAAAATGGTTGGGGCACCCGTAACCATCCCTGTACATCGTGGCCCTGCTGATAGAGTTTGGCCAGCCACAGTTGTCCGAGCGCGCCGCAACCAAGAA
>NZ_JBKJYW010000418.1:0-4436 GCF_046715635.1 Serratia sp. (in: enterobacteria) | reverse complement strand
ACGTGCTGCCTGTTCTGGATGCGGGGCAAGCGCGTCACTCATACGCTGCAACTCCTGCAAGGTGGCATCCAACGACGCATGCTGCACTCCTTTTTCGGTCATGACCCCCATCAAACAATGGATACAGACGTCGCGCACGGCGGCCAGCGGGTCTGAACGGGTTTGCCAATCTCGCAGTTGCCAGACCACGTGGCTGCAGTTCAACAGCACCACTCCCCAACGCAATAGCCAGGTGCGAGCCTCTTGATCCAGGCTTTGATTCAGTTGACTGATACGGTGATAGATACGCGACTCAAACTGGTTTTCGCTTTGCTGCGGTTTCTTACTCAACTGATCGATAAAATCACGGCGTAATGCGCGGATAATCCGTCGGCTTTTGAGTTTGTCCGAACTGGGCCGCAGAATCTGGAAAGCCAATCCTGCCAACAGCACGCCAGCAATCTTGGCGAGGCTGTCATTGATATAGCCTTGATAATCGTAGCTCGGTGGGTTGGTCACGGCGAGAAACGATCCCATAAACACGATCAACTGACCCCACAGTGGGGCATAGGGCGGATTTTGCAGTTTCATCATCTGCATCGTGACCAGGGTCGGGAACAGGAAGGCGCAGAACACCCAGAAGTCATCGATCTGGATCATCAGGCCAAATTTCATCACAAAGCAGAAGGCAAACAGCAGAGAGACGGCCTTCAACAAGGTGGTGATGGATTTGATTGGCGAAGGCGTTGAGGAATAGAGCACGCAACTGATGGCGATCAGCGTCAGCGCAGAGCTACCTGAGTCCCACTGAGTAGTGATCCAATAAGCGCAGCCGATCAGGATACACAAGAAAGTGCGTAGCCCGTTGTAGGCGGCCTCAACGCTGTCGGTATGGCGTGCTAGCGCGGTGACCCGCGGTGGTTCGATATCGCTGACCTGGGTGGCGTTTTCCAACCGTTGTAGCCAACGGGTACAGCGCAGATAGAGCCAGCAAAAGTGGCGCAGGCGCAGGAAAAACGCCCGATGGCGATAATCGGCCGGATCCTGAGGGGCGATGGCGACCAGAATTTGTGCCAGCCGGTATTTATTGGTGGTGGGATCGCGTAACTCATTCAATAGCTGTTCCAACACCGTCGCCAGATTTTCCGGGCGATCCGGCCAGTTTAACAACATGCGGCGCAGGCTAGAGATAACGCTGGTGATACGCAATTGCTGGTGCAGCATGTAGTTGAGGATATTGTTTTGCCGGCGTAGCCGGTAATGGCTCCAGAAGGCCTGAATACGCAGCAGGTTCATGGTCAGGATCTGGCCGATAACGCCCTCGTGGGAGGTACGCATCCGCAGGCTGATTTCCGGTTGCCACAGCATGGCGGCATGTTCCAGCAGGCGTAAGTGCATGCGGCGTAACGATACCAGCAAAGTCTCACCGTCCGAGGTGCTTGGCAGGATCATCATCATCAGTCCGCCGCACAGGATACCGGTGATCACCTCACAAACGCGTGCCTGGGTGATATCAAAAATTTGCTGGGTGTCGGTAATGTTAACCGTGCCGAACACGATAATCGCGGCGGTATAGCCCGCCAGGGCAAAGGCGTAAGAGACATTGTTCTGATAGTGGTTGGAAATGTAAGTGCACAGGCCCAACCAACTGGCAATCGACAGGGTGAACAACCAGGGATCGTTCAGGCAACCGGCAATCAGCAGAGAAGCCATGGCGCCAAGCAGGCTGCCAAAAATGCGGCCAATGCTCTTGCTGATCACGCCGCCAACCGTCGGGAAACTGACGACGGCAGCGGAGGTCAGAGCCCAATAGGGCTCATCCAGCTATAACACGAAGGCGACCCACAGCGCCAGGCACATTGCCAGGGTGTTGCGTAACGCATAGCGCCACTGCCCTGCGGTGGCCTTACCCCAGGGCGATCGCTTCCATTCAAGGAAAGGCAGGTTCACACATTAATCCTGCTGATGAATTGAAATGGTGCAGGTGGTACCGGCTACCAGAGTCAGGTCGGCCGGAACATCGATCAGCTTGATACGTACTGGCACCCGTTGCGCCAGGCGCACCCAAGGCACGTTGGGTTTCACATCCATCAGCAAATCACTGCTGCTGTCGGCGCTTTGGTCGTAAATGGCCCGGCCAATGCTTTCGACCACCCCTTGCAGCCGGATATTGCCGTTATACAGCACGATATCCGCCTTGCGGCCTTCTCTGATATGCCTGAGCTTGGTCTCTTCGAAATAACCGAGCACATAGAACGAATGGGTGTCTACCAGCGCCACCAATGGCGTTCCTGCGGTGGCGTAGTTGCCGACGCGGGCCTGTAAATTGGTGATGTAACCGTCGGTTGGGGCATAGATCTGCGTTTTACTGAGATTCCATTTGGCCTGCTCGAGATTGGCCTGCGCCGCTTTATACGAGGCTTTCATTGAGGCGGCGGCCAGGTTTGACTCATCCAGATCTTCTGAGGAGATAACGTTTCGGGGCAGGCTGCGGCGACGGGCCGCTTCATGGTCGGCCTTGGCCATATCCGCCTGTGCTTTGGCTAGCGCCGCCTCGGCATTGTCCAACGCAATTTGGTAAGGCACGGGGTCAATGCTGAAAATCAGGCTTCCCGCAGGGACGAACTGATTATCATGAGCCAGTATCTTTTCTAATCTGCCAGAGACCTCCGGGGTAATGTTGACGAGTTCTGCCCGCACTTTACCGTCGCGTGTCCAAGGGGATTGCATGTAGTAATTCCATAACCACCAACCGGCACAAAGCGCGATGGCGCAAATAATAACCGTCGAAAAATACTTTAATGTCTTATGCTTCATGAGCTACCAACTCGCTAGGAGCCACAGGGAACCGCTGACGGTAATAACAAAGATGGACAGATCCATCAGCATAGGGTGCCAGATATCACCGGAGTACATCCAGTCGCGTAGCAGATGATGCACCAGCAACCAGAAGACTAAACCAAGTAAAAACGCTTTAAATATGGGAGGGAAATAAAGCGATGCACCCAGCACCAGATCGGGCAGTGGTGACGCAGTATTGAACCAAGGCGTATTCACGTTAGCAATCTCTATGAGTGAATATGAAGGGGGTTTGCATAAAGGATAACCAATTACCGATAAAAAGGGTGTCTATTTTTGCGATTTGGATTATATACATTTGTGTTTTTAATATGATTTAACCAAAATGGGCTACACTTTGGGGAGTAATGTTAGCATGCTAACTATAAGGAGGGGGAAGTGGAATCAACGTTAGGTTCAGATTTAGCACGATTAGTTCGTGTTTGGCGTGCGCTGATCGATTATCGGCTTAAGCCGTTGGAACTCACGCAAACGCATTGGGTCACGTTGCACAATATCAATCGGTTACCGCCTGAGCAGTCGCAAATCCAATTGGCAAAGGCGATCGGTATTGAGCAGCCTTCATTGGTCCGCACCTTGGATCAATTGGAAGAGAAAGGGTTAATCACCCGCCACACCTGCGCCAACGATCGACGCGCCAAGCGCATCAAATTGACCGAGGCGGCAGAGCCGATTATTCGCGAAGTGGATAGTGTGATCACCTCGACCAGAAGTGAAATTCTCAGCGGTATCTCGCCGGAAGAAGTAAAACTGTTAGTAGCTCTGATTAGCAAGCTGGAACAGAACATCATCGAACTGCAAGAAAAACAATAAATCCAGCGCCTTTTTTATTCAGTTAAGTCACAGCAACAAACAGAAACCGGAGGCCCAGGGGCCTCCGGTTTTGCATTCTGACGCGTTCGTTACAGTGGGGAAACGGTAACGGTACCGCCATTTTGCGCCATACGAACGCGCTGACCTGGGCTGAATTTAGTTGACCCGGCTTTCTGTACCACGACGATATTTTCTTTATTATCGGTTTTGATTTCCAACTCCCAAGCATTGCTACGGCTAGCTGCGCTACCGACGCTGTCGCCTACCACGCCGCCGGCTACGGCGCCTGCTGCGGTTGCCAGGCTACGGCCAGTGCCGCCACCAATAGTATTGCCCAGGAAGCCACCCAGGACCGCACCGCCGATAGTGCCAAGCATACTTGAGCCTTCACCGCCCTGAATTTGCACCGGGCGTACGGACACCAGGGTACCAAAGGTCACGGTTTGTACCTGCTTGGCCTGAGAGGCGGAATAGACATCGCCGGACGCGGTTTGGTTTGCACAGCCCGCCAGTGTGACTGAGGCGAGAGCGACAACGAGAAGACGCTTGATCATATAAAGCTCCTGCGGTTGGTAATCCAGATCTGGGAGATAGGCCCAAACCAAGTTCTATAAATATTACAGCAAGTATGGTTTAATCGGTTTTATAACATCCATGTGCTGTCACTGTATACAGTTTACCTTTTCCCTATTCAACCAATACTAAACGGTGGTTTAGCTTTGTGACAGAACTGAAAAAAAACGATCGGTGCTTTCCCCCCCCCCCGAGCTGTTGAATATGTAACC
>NZ_JBKJYW010000417.1:0-11106 GCF_046715635.1 Serratia sp. (in: enterobacteria) | reverse complement strand
CCAACTGCTGATCCACAGCCTGAAACTGGAAGCACAAAATCAGAACCGCGATCCCGAAATGCAAAAACATTTCGCCCATCTGGCAGCCGAATTGGAAAGTCATGCACACGTGCAACTTCCCCCTGCGGCCGAAGAGTAATAAGAGTTAGATGATTTAGCACGGGCAGCATGCCGCTGCCTCTACATCCTCTTGCCGATTTATTGCACAAACAAATATTTATTTGCAATAAACCGCAGGAAAATACCCCACGTCAGATCCTGGATGCGTATACTGTAAAAGCTCACCATGAAGAAGAGACGCATTGATCCTCGTTAGTAACTCCAGCTAGTCACTACTTGATAAGGGGTCTTTATGGACAGAAATGATGAAGTAATACAGACACATCCGCTTGTTGGCTGGGATATCAGTACCGTCGATGTTTATGATGCCATGATGATTCGCCTTCATTACCTGTCTTCCCTAGACCAAACAGCCGAAGAAGCGCAAGTGGATCGGACTCTTTGGCTCACCACAGACGTTGCCCGCCAATTGATCAATATTTTAGAGGCTGGCATCGCCAAGATAGAATCTACGGATTATTTAGACCTTGATCGAAGAAAACATTAACCCATTCACACTCAACCGCTAAGGCGTCGGCAATTAACCGGCGCCTTTTCTTTTATATCAGCCCGCATCGGTTCCTGGTGCATTACCGCCGCCAAACTCTTATCATATCTGCCATCAGCGACACATCAAAGAAAGGACATGGCACGTGGAATATGACTTGATCATCGTGGGTAGCGGCTCGGTTGGGGCTGCTGCTGGCTATTATGCGACAGCCGCGGGCCTTAAGGTCTTAATGATCGACAGCGCTTTCCCCCCGCATCGTCAGGGCAGCCACCACGGCGATACCCGCATCATTCGCCATGCCTATGGCGAGGGCGAAAAATATGTGCCTTTTCTGCTGCGTGCCCAGGCACTGTGGAATGGATTAGAGCAGAAAAGCGGCGACAAGCTGTTTCATCCCTGTGGCGTGCTCACCCTGGGGCCACAAGACAGTGAATTTGTCACCACGGCACAACGCAGTGCCAAAAACTTTAACCTCAATACCGAGTTACTGAGCGCCGAACAGATCCAACAACGCTGGCAAGAGTTCACCGCGCCAGCGGGTTATGTCGGCCTGTTCGAACCAGATGCAGGAATACTGCGCTCGGAACTGATTGTTGCCAGCTACGTCAGATTGGCCAGAGAAGCAGGCTGCGCCCAACTGTTTAATTGCCCGGTAACCGCCATCGAGCCAATCGAGCAAGGGGTTGAGGTCGTTACTTCAGAGGGGCGCTACCAAGGGCGTAAAGCCGTGGTCTGCGCGGGAACCTGGGTCAAAAATCTGTTACCACAGCTTCCTGTTTCACCGGTGCGTAAGGTGTTTTCCTGGTATCAGGCAGATGGCCGTTACAGCGAAAACAACCACTTTCCGGCTTTCACCGTTGAAGCGCAAGACGGCTGCCACTACTACGGTTTTCCATCCGAGAATGACGGTTTAAAGATCGGTAAACACGATGGTGGGCAACCCATAGAAACAGCAGAGCAGCGTAAGCCGTTCGGATCCCTGGCCAGCGACGGTACCGAAGTCTTCGGTTTTCTGCGCCACTTCCTGCCGGGGCTTGGCGTCTGTCTGCATGGTGAAGCCTGCAGCTATGATATGAGCCCGGATGAAGACTTTATCATCGACACCCTGCCAGACTGCCAACGGCTGATGGTGGTCACCGGCCTGAGTGGCCACGGCTTTAAGTTTGCCAGCGTACTGGGTGAAATCGCTGCGCTGTTTGCACAGGATAAACCTTCATCCCTGGACATCACGCCCTTCAGCCTGCAGCGTTTCTGACCGTTCAATCCCCTGTTCGCACCGCTCAGGCCAGCGGCAGGGGAAACCTCCAGTGATTAAAACCCGCCAATGTACTGATATTCTTAAAAAAATAAGCTATGAACGGAAATATCTTCCTATAATCACTGGATTTCCGAATTGATCCCGCAACCAGGTAAGGCCTATTTTACATAATTAGGCTTTAGCCCGTTTTGTATCTTCAACAAGGACGTCACTATGAAACTACTCGTTGTGGACGAATGCTGTTTCACTCGTGTTGGGATCGCCAACCACTTTACTGACAACATGTTTGCGTCAGTGAACTGCTGCCCAGACATCGACACCGCGCTCCCTCTACTGGCCAGTTTCAAGCCCAACCATATTCTGGTGAATCTGACTAACTACTGCCGCTACACGACAAATAACCAACTGCTTTCATCGTTTATCACCGCGGCCCGGCGTGCAACGGTACTTATTTATCTGGATGTGCCTTATCCCTACAGTGAAAGCCCACTGCGCATCGCCAACAATACCTTTTTATTCAGCAAAGCCGTGTTACCCACTGCGCTAAAAACGCTAAGTAAAAGCCCGAGTGAACTCATGAAGGATCAAACAGCTCACTCGCTTTTCAGCCCGCAAGAATTGACGGTAATGCGCTATTGGATGTCCGAGATGCCGAATTATCGCATCGCCAAGAAATTACAGATCAGTGCCCATACGGTGTATGTGCATAAACGCCACATCACCGAGAAAATCAACGTGCGTAACCGGCTGGAATTTTATTCGCTATATAACATACTGCGCTATTTCTATCCGCCAGAACCCACCTTCAAACCGGTAGGTTCGGCTTCGTTAGAACTGCAGGCCGCCGTTTAAACCTCACTTCGGCGTCATTTTCTCTATCTGGCGCCCATCACCGAGGATCATGGCCACCTTGCGTCCTCCATCCATGGTTTCCAACGTGATGCGCGCGATAATAGTCAAGGGGACCGATAACAGCATCCCCACTGGCCCCATCAGCCAGCCCCAGAAGATCAAGGAAAGGAACACCACCAGCGTAGAGAGCCCCAGCCCACGGCCCATGATCCGCGGTTCCAGCATATTACCGATGATCAGGTTGATCAGAATATAGCCCGCAGCCACCACGGCCGCATCGGCAAAGCCGTTAAACAGCAAAGCCTGGATCAGCGGCGGAATAGCAGCAATGATCGAACCAATATTGGGTACATAGTTGAACATGAACGCCATCATGCCCCAGATAAAGGCAAAGCGAACGCCAACCCAGCTCAGGAAGCCCCAGACGATCAGGCCAGTTGCCAGGCTGATGGCAGTCTTGATCACCAGATAGTGCGTGACCCCTTGCAAGGCCCGGCGGATAGTAGCCATCCCTTCGGTGGGATTATCCAGCGCCTGCTGCAGCTTGAAGGGCAATACCTTCACCTCAAACAGCATAAAGACCACCGTCATCAATAACAGGAAGATGCTGGTCATCGCCCCGGAAAGGTGTCCCAGCAGGCGGGTCACCAGGTTCATGGTGGTACCAGGATCGACGTATTTGACCACCGCATCTGCCGAGAAGGTAATATCCAGATTGAAGCGTTGCGCCTGGTATTGCAACTCGCTCAGCTTCTCCAGCATCATGCCCCGATACTGTGGTAATGAGCGAGCAAACTCATTTAATGAAGAACCCAGCATGCCGACCAGGGTCAATAACAGCACGACGATGGCGATCACCAACAGCATTACGCCCAGCCCTCTGGGCACGCGAAAACGTTCCAATAGCAGCACCAGCGGGTTTAACACGATGGCCAAGAACACCGCCAGCAGGAACGGCACCACGATATCGGCTGCCGCCTTTATGCCTGCCAGGATCACCACCAGCATGGCCAGCATCATGATCAAACGTAGCTTGCGGTCATTGAACTCGGGTATGCCCATGAAATTTCCTTGTGTGGTACAGGCCCGCCAGAGCCATTGATAAATACATGTTAGCAAATTATTCCTTGCTGTCGCAGGCATATTACCCTCAACTTGCTGAAGGAATTAAATTAATCCTGGTTAACAGGGCGAACAAATAATCGACGCTAGTCGTTATTCAATTATTTGCCAAGGTTTCTGGTGGTATTTACGAAAAATGACAAAAGCTGACAATGAAGAATAAAGTCGATAAATTTCAATTGGCCAGCGTTTCCGCAACGCTGCCAAAAAAACACCCTCTCCAACGATTCCTTTGACCAACTTGCCACAACTCAAACAAATCTACTGATTAATATTTTTATGCAGTCACTTAGTTAAATTTATTATTGCTTTATGTTTCTTAAAGATTAAGTATTGCTGCCGGTAAATGAGTTTTGTAAGGAAAGCTGATGCTCTGGAAAAATACCGCTGACCGCTTTGGTCACATTTCTGTACTGATCCATTGGTTGGTGGCGCTGGTCGTGTACGGCATGTTCGCCCTCGGCTTATGGATGGTGACACTGGGTTATTACGACGTTTGGTATCACCAGGCACCGGAGATCCACAAAAGTATTGGTACGCTGCTGTTTATCGCCATGGTGGTACGAGTGGTCTGGCGCTTTATCTCGCCACCACCCAAGCCTCTGGCCAGTTACAGCCGTCTTACACATATCAGTGCCGTGCTCGCCCATATCGCGCTTTATACCGTATTGTTCGCCATCCTGATCAGCGGCTACCTGATTTCTACCGCCGATGGTCAGGCAATCAGCGTGTTTGGCTGGTTTGACGTACCGGCCACCGTGACCGGTTTGCCACAGCAGGCCGATACTGCTGGAACTATCCATCTTTATCTGGCTTGGGCCGTCGTGGTGCTTTCGGTACTGCACGCCCTGGCTGCGCTTAAACATCACTTTATTGATGGTGATGTTACTTTGAAACGGATGCTGGGTCGCAGCACCGATTAACCTTTTGGATTTATGGAGATATTGCTATGTTGAAGAAAACCGTATTAGGCTTGGCCGCCGGTGCCCTGCTGTTAAACGCGGGTTCCGCTCTGGCTGCCAATTACAAAATCGACAAACAAGGCCAGCACGCCTTTATCGAATTCCGCATCCAGCACCTGGGTTACAGCTGGATTTACGGCACTTTCAAAGATTTTGACGGTGGCTTTACCTTCGATGAAAAAGACCCGGCTAACGATAAAGTCAACGTAACCATCAACACCGCCAGCGTTGACACCAACCACGCCGAGCGTGACAAACACCTGCGCAGCGCCGATTTCTTGAACGTCGAAAAGAACAAGCAGGCTACCTTTACCTCTACCGAAGTGAAAAAAGACGGTGAAGGTTATGCCGTAGTCGGCAACCTGACGTTGAACGGCGTTACCAAGCCGGTCACGCTGGCAGCCAAACTGGTCGGCGAAGGTAAGGATCCTTGGGGCGGTTACCGCGCCGGTTTCGAAGCCACCGGTAAAATCAAGCTGAAAGACTTTGGCATTACTACCGATCTCGGCCCGGCTTCACAGGAAGTTGAGCTGATCATCTCGGTCGAAGGCGTTCGCGAGAAGTAATACATTCTTGATACAACAAGGGCGCTGAATTACTAGGGGCGCTGCATGCTGCGCCCGCTTAGCAGCGCCCTATCTCTATCCTGCGTGCAACACCCTACTCTTTCGGTTCCGGGATATGCATGGTGGTTTGCAACAGCCCTTTCGACTTATTGAAGATTTTTACGCCATTCTCACGGCCAGCCCTGCGGGCTCGCTGTTCCTCACGCGGTAACTTCAGCTCTTCACGACAGGTCTCGCTGCAACAGCCAGCAAACTTCTCGGCACAGCTCGGACACTGGATAAACAGCAGATGGCAGCCGTCGTTCAGGCAGTTAGTATGAGTATCACAAGGCTCACCGCACTGATGGCAGTTGGCGATCACATCTTCTGAGATACGTTCCCCCATGCGCTCGTCAAACACAAAGTTCTTGCCGATAAACTTCAGTGGCAACCCTTGTGCCTTCGCCTGACGGGTATATTCGATAATACCGCCTTCCACGTGATAGACGTTTTTGAAGCCATTATGCAGCATATAGGCGCTGGCTTTCTCACAACGGATCCCACCGGTACAGTACATGACGATATTCTTGTCTTTCTGCTCCTGTAGCATCTCTACCGCCATCGGTAGCTGATCGCGGAAGGTGTCGGAAGGCACTTCGATCGCCTTATCAAAGTGCCCAACCTCGTACTCATAATGGTTGCGCATATCAACGAACACCGTATTCGGATCGTCAATCATCTGGTTAACGCGATCGGCCTGCAGATACTCACCCACATTGGCAGGGTTGAAAGTCTCATCTTCAATCCCGTCGGCCACAATACGTTCACGCACTTTCAGGCGCAGTACCCAGAATGATTTGCCATCGTCTTCCAGCGCAATATTCAGGCGTACCTGATCCAGAGCCGGGTGCGAAGCAAACAGCACGGTTTTGAACGCGTCAAAGTGACTCTGCGGCACGCTGAGCTGCGCATTGATACCCTCTTTGGCCACGTAGATACGGCCAAACACCTTCAGTTTATCAAACTGGATATACAAGCTATCGCGAAATGCCTTGGGGTCGTCAATGGTGAAATATTTATAAAAAGAAACTGTGGTGCGTGGCTCGGTTTCGGCCAGCATACGCGCCTTCAGTTCCTCATTAGAAATTCGGTTATGTAACACTGGCATGGTGTACTTTCCTGTCTTTCGGGAGGTGACTGATTGAGTGCCCACGGGCCGTTAGCCCGCGCGCGGCGCACATCATACCCGAAAATAGACTGCAACACAGCATTAACCCGGCGGTAATGATTTCCGCACAAAGCTTGACGTTATTCGCAAATACCGATAAGCCTAGTGCAAATCGTAGCAACGAATTTTGACGGACCATGAGGAAATTATGAGCCAGCTGTTTACTCCGATCACCCTGGGGCTGCTGCGGTTGCCTAACCGCATTATCATCGCCCCCATGTGCCAGTACTCTGCCGACAACGGCAAAGCCACCGAATGGCATACTATGCATCTCGGCCACCTGTCCCTTTCTGGGGCGGGATTGCTGATTGTGGAAGCCACTGCGGTTTCACCGGAAGGGCGTATTTCTCCGGGAGATCTTGGCCTGTGGGACGAGGCCACAGCAGAGGCGCTTGCCGACGTGGTACAGGCGGTAAAAAAACACGCCACCATGCCTTTGGGGATCCAACTGGGGCATGCTGGCCGCAAAGCTTCTTGCGCCCTTCCCTGGCAAGGCGGCGCACAGTTGGCCAAGAGCGAAGGCGGCTGGCAAACGCTATCTGCCTCTGCCCAGCCCTTTAACCCTTTGGATGACGCTCCACAGGCCATGAGCCTGGCGCAAATTGAGCAGTTGAAGGCACAGTTTGTCGCAGCGGCACAGCGCGCAGACCTTCTCGGCTTCGATCTTATCGAGCTGCACGGCGCGCATGGTTACCTGCTGCACCAATTCCTCTCGCCACTGGCCAATCAACGCACCGATCACTACGGCGGAAGCCTGCATAATCGTATGCGCTTGTTGCTGGAGATTTTCAGCGAGGTGCGAGCCGTATTCCCGGCCCACAAAGCGCTTGGCGTGCGGATTTCCGCCAGTGACTGGGTTGAGGGAGGTTGGGACGAACAGCAGTCCGTTGAACTGACCTGCGCTTTAAAAGAATTGGGCTGCGATTACATTCATATTTCCAGCGGCGGCCTGTCGCCACAGCAAAAGATCCCAGTGGGGCCGAACTACCAGGTGCCGTTTGCCGAAACCATCAAACATAAAGTTGGTATGCCAACCATCGCCGTGGGGTTGATCACCGAACCGGAACAGGCAGAAGCGATTGTTGCCACCGGTCAGGCCGATATGGTCGCGCTAGCACGCGGTATTCTCTATAACCCCCGCTGGCCGTGGCATGCGGCCGCTAAACTAGGCGCCCAAGTGCAGGCTCCGCCACAGTATTGGCGTTCAGAACCACACAGGGTAAAAGGCTTGTTCAAAGACCATTAACAGAACCTCAAGCGGGTGTCTAGCGCCCGCTTGACCATTCCGTAGCCCCAGAGATAATCGCCCCCGCCAGCAGCCCGATCCCCGCTACGGCTAGCAAAGGGTTGTACTGCATATAGGCACCAAGACAGCCAAATAACCCACCGATCACCAATAGCCCAGCGCTTAACCATGATGCCAACATAGTTACCTCCTGAATCAATAAACGAATAAAACACTGCCTGAATTATAGGTCGACTCTTACTGCATTTGACGAAAAAACCAGCAACCGCACCTGATTTAGGCCTAAAAAGGGTCATTTAATGCGGTGAGTTTTCCTGTTACATAAGAAAAATGTCACAATAAGCGACTATAAACGGCAGAAAACCATCGCATAGACCGAGTCGTTCAAGCAACCCGTGGTCAGCAAAAAATTCTGATGGCGGCCCGCAACTCAACGTGTCTACGCATCTTATCTGTTATTACTGTTAAATGACTGCTTCTAAGCTGAGAACCCATGACGCAAGTTCCTTCTTTCAATCGATCTTTACTGCATCCGCGCTACTGGCTTACCTGGTTTGGCATCGCCTTACTCTACCTGCTGGTCCTGTTGCCATACCCCATTATTTATCGTTTGGGGACCGGGTTGGGTCGCTTTTCAATGCGTTTCCTCAAACGCCGGCGAGCGATAACTGAGCGTAACCTGGAACTGTGCTTTCCGGATATGCCAAGAGCCGAACGTGATGCGTTGATTGCCAAGAACTTCGAATCCGTGGGGATGGGGCTGTTTGAAACCGGCATGGCCTGGTTCTGGCCCAACTGGCGTATTGAGCGCTGGTTCAGCGTCAGCGGCCTGGAGCACATTCAAAAGGCACGGGACAATCATCAAGGGGTGCTGCTGATCGGCCTGCACTTCCTGACGCTGGAGTTGGGTGCTCGTATCTTTGGTATCCACAATCCCGGGATCGGCGTCTATCGCCCACACGATAATAAGCTGATGGACTGGCTACAGACCTGGGGCCGTATGCGCTCGAACAAGTCCATGCTGGACCGTAAAGACGTCAAGGGGATGATCCGCGCTCTGAAACAGGGTGAGATCATCTGGTACGCACCGGATCATGACTACGGCCCGCGCAGCAGCGTGTTTGCACCTCTGTTTGCGGTGGAAAAAGCAGCGACCACCACCGGCAGCTATGTGTTGGTACGCATGGGGAAACCGGCGATCATTCCCTTTACGCCACGCCGCCTGCCGGAAGGCAAAGGGTACGAACTCATCATGCAACCCGCGGTGGAAAACTTCCCGCTGGATGACGAAGTCAAGGCCGCGGCCTTTATGAACAAGGTGGTAGAAAAGGAGATCCTGATGGCGCCGGATCAATATATGTGGCTGCATCGCCGCTTCAAGACCCGCCCGGACGGTGAGCCTTCGCTCTATTAATCACCAGGTCTATAGGCATTAAGACTGCATATGACATAAGGGCACAGCATGCGAACACGTTGGGCCCGTATCAACACAGCAACATTTGTCACTTTCCCAGCAACAGGAGCTTCTATGTATATCGTCAGCCTGACCTACCACCGCCCGATTGAAGAAGTAGAAAGTCATCTCGAAGGACACATCGCCTGGTTGAAGCACTATTTTCAAGCCGGCAGTTTTATTGCCTCTGGCCGTAAGAACCCGCGTACCGGCGGCGTGATCCTGGTAAAAGACATGGAGCGTACCAAGCTGGATGCCATCCTGGTAGAAGATCCCTTCGTTGCCGTGGCCAATTATGAGGTGACACAGGTGGCTCTCACCACCACCAGCGCCGGATTCGAAGCCTTGGTCGGTGCTTGAAACACCCCATTCCCGCGTTATTCGACGCGGGAATAATTGTCATTCCCCTTTTTAAAACTTTATTTCATTTTCACGCAAAATCACCCAGCTGCTCAATTGATAACCTGCGTTATTAAGCGCATACTTACCAGGCTAACTTTTTTTGCCTTGCGCAATCGCAGGGCAACTCTTCCCCCGCACGGAAACCTATGGCCCCGGCAGCAGAACCTATCAATTGGCAACGTAACCTGTTCATCACCTGGTTGGGCTGTTTTCTGACCGGCGCGGCCTTTAGCCTGATCATGCCATTCCTGCCGTTGTACGTTGAAGCGCTTGGCGTTACCGGCCATCAGTCGCTGAATATGTGGTCCGGGTTGGTGTTCAGTATCACCTTCCTGTTCTCCGCCATTGCCTCACCCTTCTGGGGCAGCCTGGCCGATCGTCGTGGGCGTAAGTTGATGTTGCTGCGTTCAGCGCTGGGGATGGCCATTGTGATGGTGCTGATGGGCATGGCGCAGAACATCTGGCAGTTTCTGGCACTGCGCGCGGTACTGGGGCTACTCGGCGGTTTTATTCCCAATGCCAATGCGCTGATTGCTACTCAGGTGCCACGCCATCGCAGCGGCTGGGCGCTGGGCACCCTCTCGACCGGCGGTGTTAGTGGTGCCCTGATTGGCCCCTTGATTGGCGGCTTGCTGGCTGACCAGTATGGTCTACGCCCCGTGTTCTTCATCACCGCCACGGTGCTGTTTATCTGCTTCCTGCTGACGCTGTGCTGCGTGCGGGAACAGTTCACTCCGGTGCAGAAAAAAGACATGCTGCATGCACGCCAGGTATTTGCCTCTCTTAAGAGCCCCAAGCTGATCCTCAGCCTGTTTGTCACCACCATGATTATCCAAATCGCTACCGGCTCGATTGCCCCTATCCTGACGCTTTACGTGCGTGAACTGGCGGGTAACATCAGCAACCTGGCGTTTGTCAGCGGGTTGATCGCCTCGGTACCTGGCGTGGCCGCTTTGATGAGTGCGCCACGGCTGGGCAAGCTAGGCGACAGGATCGGCCCGGAGCGTATTCTGGTATTTATGCTGGTAATTTCCGTGCTGTTGTTGATCCCGATGGCCTTTGTTCAGACACCATGGCAACTCGGCGTATTGCGCTTTCTGCTCGTCGCTGCCGATGGCGCACTGCTGCCTGCGGTGCAAACCTTGTTGATCTACAACTGTACCAATCAGGTTGCCGGGCGAATATTCAGCTATAACCAATCTTTCCGGGATATCGGTAACGTTAGCGGCCCACTGCTCGGCGCTGCCGTTTCTGCCAGCTATGGATTCCGCGCGGTATTCTGCATGACGGCGCTGGTGGTGCTATTTAACGCGTTCTATTCCTGGTGGTGTTTACAACGGCGGCCAGCGAGATTGCGTGAAGACACGTTGCAAGAAGAGTAATAGCGCTATTTATCGCCAGTTGTTCTGATAAATATTACCCAAGCCC
>NZ_JBKJYW010000416.1:0-13051 GCF_046715635.1 Serratia sp. (in: enterobacteria) | reverse complement strand
TCTTAGGGGGCATGCTGATGAGAAAAGTCGCCATTGTGGGTTTGGGTTGGTTAGGGATGCCGCTGGCTTTATCGTTAATGGGCCACGGGTATGAAGTGGTTGGCAGTAAAACTACGCCGGATGGGGTCGAAGCCGCGCGGATGAGTGGCATCGAATGTTATCGGTTGGAATTGACGCCCGAGCTGATTTGCGAAGCTCACGATCTGGAACAACTGTTGTACACGGATGCGTTGGTGATCACTCTGCCAGCCAGCCGTACCGTCGAGGGGAGCGCAAGCTACTTTGATGCCGTACGTATGCTGGTAGACAGCGCGATAGCGTTTGGCGTGCCGCATATTATCTTTACCAGTTCCACGTCGGTTTACGGTGAAACCACCGGTACCGTTCGGGAAGATTCGCCGCTCAAGCCGGTGACATCGGCTGGCCGAGTGCTGGAAGAGTTGGAGCTTTGGCTGCATCAATTGCCCAACACATCGGTGGACGTTTTGCGTTTGGCAGGGCTGGTGGGGGGGGATCGTCATCCAGGGCGTTTCCTGGCGGGTAAGGTTGACGTTAAGGGCGGTTCGCACGGGGTCAATCTGGTACATCAGGATGATGTGATCGCGGCCATTCAACTGCTGCTGAAGCTGCCAAAGGGCGGGCATACCTATAATCTTTGTGCGCCAGGCCATCCGCTCAAACGCGATTTCTACCCGGCGCTGGCCGAGCAATTGCATCTGCAACCCCCGCAGTTTGCAAAAGAAGATGAACAAGAAGGGCGGCTGGTAGACGGCAGCCGTATCTGCAACGAATTAGGGTTTGATTATCAATATCCAGATCCCATGCGGATGCCGATCGGTTAACCAAATCAAACTGTCCCGCTGCTTGCGGGGCAGTATCCCCCTAAAAAACCTTGCTTCTTTTTATTCTCTCAGTTTGATTATTAAACATGACTAAATTATAAGGAAATTAATTTTACGCATTGATATTGATAGTAATAATCTAAATCCTTCCTATTCCCCCTCCTGACATATATCATTTATATTTATCATTTGTGTGAAATTCGAGTTAACGGAAGTTTGAATTTCTCTCCGCCATTTTCAAACTGTTGCGATAAGTATTAACATATGCTCGGTTTTTTCTAAAAGGTACCTATCCTCTCAAGCGTCTAATGGCAGTTTTTACATGAATTTTCTTAATAAAAAAAATACAGCGATCTCACCTATCGCCATTTCTACGCTATTGCCTTGTGCTCTGTGTATGGCGGTAAACGTACAAGCCAGCGATCGGGCAGTGGACCAATCTTCCATGGTGGTCACGGCCAAGCGCAGCGGTCTTTCAGAATTGAGTACTCCGGTTGCGGTTAGCGTGCTTAATGGTGATGAACTTCGTCAGGCCAGGCCACAGATTAATCTCTCCGAAGGGCTGGCCAGTGTGCCGGGGCTGCAAATTCAAAATCGCCAGAATTATGCGCAAGATTTGCAACTGTCAATCCGTGGGTTTGGCTCGCGTTCAATGTACGGCGTACGCGGCGTACGCATTTATGTGGATGGTATTCCTGCCACCATGCCGGATGGCCAAGGGCAAACGTCGAATATCGATCTCAATTCAGTGAACAAGATTGAGGTCCTGCGCGGGCCGTTTTCCGCTCTGTATGGCAACGCTTCCGGTGGCGTCATCAATGTAGAGACTGAAACTGGCCAACAGCCGGACAAGATTGAAGCAGGCATGTATAGCGGCAGTGACGGCAACTGGCGCTATGGCATGAAAGCCAGCGGTGCAACCGGCGATGGCACGCACGCCGGTGACGTGAACTATGCCGTCTCCGCGACCCGTTTTACCACTGAGGGGTTCCGCGACCACAGTGGGGCACGCAAGAACCTGGGTAACGCGCGTTTGGGTGTGCGCATTGATGATGTCAGCACGCTGACGCTGTTGTTCAACTCGGTGGATATTAATGCCGACGATCCGGGTGGTTTAACCGAAGCTGAGTGGCACGACAATCCGCGCCAGGCACCAAGAGCAGATCAATACAACACGCGTAAAACCATTTCGCAAACCCAGGCCGGGTTGCGCTATGAACGCCAGATGAGCGCCAATGACGATCTGAGCATCATGACTTACGCCGGTGAGCGGGAAACCACGCAGTATCAGTCAATTCCAGTAGCCGTACAGCAGCGTAGTGAACAACATCCCGGCGGAGTGATCTCTCTGGCGCGTCATTATCAGGGCATCGATACTCGCTGGACTCATCGTGGTGAAATCGCCACATTGCCCTTCAGCGTGACGGGTGGGCTCGACTACGAAACCATGACTGAGCAGCGCAAAGGCTATGAGAATTTCACGGTAGTCAACGGCGTTAACGAATTGGGGACCAAGGGGAATCTACGGCGGGATGAACGCAACCTGATGTGGAATGTGGATCCCTATCTGCAAACGTCCTGGAACCTGACCCAACGTTTGACGCTGGATGCCGGAGTGCGCTTCAGCACCGTCAATTTCGATTCCAACGATCGCTATATTACCGGCAGTAATGGTGATGACAGTGGCGATGCCCGCTATCACCAGTGGCTGCCAGTAGGCTCGCTCAACTATGCGTTGACCAAGGCCTGGAATGTGTACGCTTCCGCCGGGCGTGGTTTTGAAACCCCTACCATCAATGAACTCTCTTATCGCCCAGGTGGCGTGGCGGGGCTCAATCTCGGTCTAAAACCTGCTACCAGCGATACCGTTGAACTGGGTAGCAAGACCCGTATCGGCAATGGACTGTTCAGCGCGGCGCTGTTCCAAACGGATACCAAAAACGAAATTGTCGTCGATGAGAGCAGCAACGGGCGCACCAGTTACAAGAACGCGGGGCAAACCCGTCGCCGTGGGGTGGAGTTAGCGCTGGATCAACAGTTCAACTACGACTGGCGTCTGCAAATGGCCTGGACACTGCTGGATGCCACTTACCGCGATGATGTCTGTGGCGACAGTACCTGTTCTGCCGCAAAGCAGGTGCCGAAGGGCAACCGCCTACCGGGGATTGCCCGCAATATGGGATATGCCTCGCTGGCCTGGTCGCCGCCGCAGGGTTGGTTCGCCGGTGCTGAGCTGCGCTACATGAGCGATATCCAGACCAACGATCAGAATTCACAGCAGGCACCGTCCTACACCGTGGCGGCGCTGAATACTGGTTATCGCTACCCGGTAGGGAACTGGCAATTTACCGTTTTTGGCCGGGTGGACAATCTGTTTGATCGCCAGTATGTCGGCTCAGTGATTGTCAACGAAGGCAATGGCCGCTATTTCGAACCCGCTCCAGGCAGAAACTGGGGTGGGGGCATGAGTGTTGCTTATTCATTTGAGTAGTAAGCAGTAGTACAGCGGGGGAACCTAACCCCCGTTGAGTTGTTATCTTGGGATGGTTATTTATGACACCAGTGAGTGCGCCAAAATTTGCGCGTTGCTAGCGGTGGGAGAAAGTGAATATGGCAAAGACAGGCAATAAACGAAGTATAGGGAATTACTTGATGTGGCTGCTGGGGGTGCTGATGGGCGTCATCGGCCTCGCGCTGGCAATCGGCGGCGTTTACCTGGCTTCATTGGGAGGGAGCCTCTATTTTGGGCTGATGGGGGTGGTGATGCTGATCGCTGCGGTACTGGTGATCAAGCTCAAACCTGCCGGCATAGGGTTGTATGCGCTGGCCTTTGTATTCACCCTGATTTGGGCGTTGTGGGACGTTGGCCTGGATTTCTGGCCGTTGTTCTCACGCTTGTTTATGTTCGGCGTGCTGGCCTTCCTGGCTGCGTTGGCCTATCCATGGTTGAAGAAACGTGCCGGTCATCCGGTTCGCGGCGCCGTCAGCTATGCTTTGGCTGGGTTGCTGGCGGTTACGCTGGTGGCCGGATTTGGTTACACCTTTGTGCCTACGCCACTGGTGGCGGCCAAGGAAGATATTCCGGTTAAACCGGTGGCTGCCGGTAGTGAGCAGAAAAACTGGGAACATTGGGGGAATACCACCCACGGTGATCGTTTTGCCGCGCTGGATCAGATCAACAAGTCTAACGTCAGCAAGCTGAAGGTGGCGTGGATTGCCCATACCGGCGATATTCCACAAAGCAACGGTTCCGGTGCAGAAGACCAGAATACTCCGCTGCAGGTCGGTAATACCCTGTATGTCTGTACCGCCTACGGCAAAGTGCTGTCGTTGGAGGCCGATACTGGCAAACAGCTGTGGTCCTTCGATCCTAAAGCCTCAGCACCTAACTGGCAGCGTTGCCGTGGCCTGGGTTATTACGACAATGCGGCTCAGCCTGCCTCATCGCCAGTGGTTGCCGCTAACGCTACGGCACCGGCCATGTGCGAACGCCGTCTGTTCCTGCCAACCATCGATGCGCGTTTGATTGCCATTGACGCCGATACCGGCAAACCTTGCGCCGACTTTGGTGATAACGGCACTGTCGATCTGAAAGCGGGCATGGGCGAAGTTAAACCGGGTTATTACCAGCAAACCTCAACCCCATTGGTGGCGGGTAACCTGGTGGTGGTCGGTGGCCGCGTGGCGGACAACTTCTCTACCGGCGAACCTCCTGGTGTGGTGCGTGCTTATGATGTGCATACTGGTGAACTTGCCTGGGCGTGGGATCCGGGTAATCCGGCCATTACCAAGCTGCCACCAGCGGGTGAAACCTATACGCGCGGTACGCCGAACGTATGGTCCGCAATGTCCTACGACGCCAAACTGAATCTGATCTATCTGCCGACCGGTAACGCCACGCCTGACTTCTTTGGCGGCGAGCGTACCGCGCTGGATGATAAATACAGCTCTTCAATTGTGGCTGTTGATGCCACCAGCGGCAAAGTGCGTTGGCATTTCCAAACCACGCACCATGACCTGTGGGACTTTGACCTGCCTTCCCAACCGTTACTGTACGATCTGCCAGATGGCAAGGGTGACACGACGCCAGTGCTGGTGCAAACCACTAAGCAGGGCATGATCTTTATGCTCAACCGTGAGAACGGTCAGCCGGTGGCGAAAGTGGAAGAGCGTGAAGTACCGCAGGGCAATGTGCCTGGCGAACGTTACTCCAAAACCCAGCCGTTCTCGGTGGGAATGCCAAATATTGGTAACCAGACGCTGACCGAGTCAGACATGTGGGGCGCAACGCCGCTCGATCAACTGCTGTGCCGTATCGAGTTCAAAGGGATGCGTCACCAGGGCGTCTATACACCGCCGGGTATCGACCGTGCTCTACAATATCCTGGCTCGTTGGGCGGGATGAACTGGGGCAGCGTTTCGGTGGATCCGAACAATGCCATCATGTTTGTTAACGATATGCGTTTGGGGCTGGCCAACTCGATGGTGCCACGCAGCAAGGTGCCGACCGGGGCCAGCGGCATCGAAATGGGCCTGGTTCCCATGGACGGTACGCCGTTCGGTGCGATCCGTGAACGCTTCCTCTCCCCACTGGGCATTCCATGCCAGAAGCCACCGTTTGGCACCATGTCAGCGGTAGACCTGAAGTCTGGCAAACTGGTGTGGCAGGTTCCGGTCGGTACGGTGCAGGATACGGGTCCGCTGGGCATCAAAATGCGTATGCCGATGGAAGTGGGCATGCCAACGCTGGGCGCTAGCCTGTCGACTCAATCCGGTCTGCTGTTCTTTGCTGGTACGCAGGATTTCTACCTGCGTGCCTTCGATACGGCAACCGGGAAAGAGATCTGGAAAGAGCGCCTGCCAGTGGGCAGCCAGTCTGGCCCAATGACCTTTGTGTCGCCGAAGAATGGCAAGCAATACATTATCATCAGCGCTGGTGGTGCTCGTCAGGCCGCAGAGCGGGGTGACTATGTCATTGCTTATGCTCTGCCAGACGAAAAGTAACTAGCTGGTCGTTCACCAATAAATAAAGGGGTTAGCATTACTGCTAACCCCTTTATTGTTTTGCGCGGTGGTCGAAGTCAGACCTTCGAACCCCACAGATCGTACTCGTCGGCGTTCTCAATCTTCACTTTGACGATGTCGCCGACTTTGACATTGGCTTCACCGTTGAGGTATACCGCGCCGTCGATTTCCGGGGCGTCCGCCATGCTGCGGCCAATGGCACCTTCCTCATCCACTTCGTCGATCAGCACCAGCACTTCGCGGCCAATCTTGTCTTGCAAGCGTTGGGCGGAGATTTGCTGTTGCAGCTGCATAAAGCGATGGAAGCGTTCTTCCTTCACTTCTTCTGGCACCGGGTCGGCCAGTTCATTAGCAGCAGCACCTTCTACCGGGCTGAACTTGAAGCAACCAACGCGATCCAGCTTGGCTTCGGTCAGGAAGTCGAGCAGCATCTGGAAGTCTTCTTCGGTTTCCCCTGGGAAGCCAACGATAAAGGTGGAGCGCAACGTCAGATCCGGGCAAATTTCGCGCCAGCGCTTGATGCGTTCCAGCGTGCGTTCAACCGCGCCAGGGCGTTTCATCAGCTTGAGAATTTTCGGGCTGGCGTGCTGCAGTGGAATATCCAGATAAGGCAGGATCTTGCCTTCGGCCATCAACGGGATCACGTCATCCACGTGTGGGTAAGGGTAAACGTAGTGCAGACGCACCCAGGCACCCAGGCTGGAAAGCTGCTCACACAGGCTGACCATGCTGGTTTTTACCGGCTGGCCGTTCCAGAAACCGGTGCGGTGTTTGACATCGACGCCGTAGGCCGAGGTGTCTTGTGAGATCACCAGCAGCTCTTTCACCCCAGATTCCACCAGGCGTTTGGCTTCATCCAGCACGGAACCGATCGGGCGGCTGTCCAGATCGCCACGCATCGATGGGATGATGCAGAAGGTGCAGCGATGGTTACAACCTTCGGAAATCTTCAGGTAGGCGTAGTGCTTTGGCGTCAGCTTCACGCCCTGCGCCGGGGTCAGGCTGGTAAAGGGGTTATGTTCCGGTTTCGGCACATATTGGTGAACGTGGGACAAAACCTGCTCGTAGCTGTGCGGCCCGGTAATTTCCAAAACCTTCGGATGCACCTCACGGATTTGGTTTTCCTTGGCACCCAGGCAGCCGGTCACAATCACCTTGCCATTCTCGTTCAAGGCTTCACCGATTGCTTCCAGTGACTCTTGAACGGCGCTGTCGATAAAGCCGCAGGTGTTCACGATCACCAGCTCAGCATCATCATAGCGTGGCACTACCTGGTAACCTTCGTTACGCAGTTCAGTCAGGATCCGTTCAGAATCAACCAGGTTTTTCGGGCAACCTAGTGAGACAAAGCCGACACGGGGGGCTTTTGGGGTCATAGTTTGTGACATAGCTCAATCCAAAATAGAAACGGGCGGATTTTACACTTGGGCAACGGGAAATTACACCGTTATATGTTGGCGGCGTAAACAAAAACGGCTCAGATTGATAACAAAGCCAAACAGGGCGCAGCATGCAGCGCCCCTACGAAGCGTAGTCAGCAGCAGTTTCGGCCTTAAGCAGTATAGGCCGTTTTGATGGCGATCTATAACCAGCCGGAACGCTTGAGTTTTTGGTACAGGAAGAAGCAACCGGCAACGGTGACACCCAGCGTGGTGTGGTAAGCCCAGGGGAACTTCAATTCGGGCATATCGGCGAAGTTCATCCCGTACAGGCTGAAGATCACCGTTGGAATGGCCAGGATCGCCCCCCAGCCCGCCAATCGCTTGACCACTTCGTTTTGCTTGACGGTCACCAAGGCCAGATTGACGTGCATGGCGTTGGTCAGCATTTCGCGCATATCGTCTAGCGTGCTGGCGACCTGCCGGGTATGGTCTTGTACGTCGCGAACGTAGGCCCGCAGCTCTTTGGGGATCACATCCTCATGCAGATGGATCAACTGGTTGCAGATCTCATCCATCGGCAGGGCGGCATTACGCAGGCCGAGCAGGTGGCGGCGCAGGCTGTAGACGTTTTCGATGGCGGTTTCGTCAAACTCCGATCTGAACATGTTGGACTCAATGTCTTCGATCATCGTTTCGAACTTGCTGACGATATGGCGATAGTTATCGACGATAAAATCCAAGACGGTATACAGCGCAAAGCCAGGCCCGTAGCACAGCTGCTTGGGGTTTTCCTCTGCCTTGGCACGGATAGGGGCATAGCTGGCAGAGGCACCGTGGCGCACGCTGATCAGGAAATTTTTGCCAACGAAAAAGTGGGTTTCGCCGTACTCGACTTCTTCTTTCTCCCAGCGGGCGGTTTTCACCACGATGAACAGTGAGTCACCATAGGTCTCTATTTTGGGCCGCTGGTGGGCGCAAAGGGCGTCTTCGATCGCCAGATCGTGCAGGCCGAACTCCTCCTGGATCTTGCGCATGAACGCGTCTTCCGGTTGCCACAAGCCCAGCCAGATAAAGGTGTCTGGCTCCTTGACCACCTCACTGATATCCTCAATTGTCACGTCGGTCAGCCGTTTACCGGCCTTGTACGCCACGCAGTTGATTACCATTGCTTGGGTTTCCATCGCGTTACCTGTCAGTCTGTGAGGGTTTTGGTGAAGAAATAGCGTTCATGTTCTACCGGCGTATTGTGCAATGTCATTTGCAATTGGTAACCCTGTTTTTCGTAGAAAGGACGAGCCTGAAAACTGAAAGTATCTACACGCGCATATTTGCAGCCATCCGCCATTGCCTGCTGTTCTGCTTTCTTGATGAGCTTACTGCCTACACCTTCGCCGCGTAATGTCTCAGAAACCCATAACAGATCGATGCTTAACCAATTGCCTACGGTGCTGCCGGTTAACCCAGCGAGTTTATTACCTTGATCATCCAAGACAAAAACCCCGATATTTTTGTTCAGGATATCGCCGACAAATTGGTGGTTAAAAGTCTTCAAATGATTGCGAATCTCTTCGGTATCTTCTGGCTGTAGTGCGTCTGTTACGGTGATTTTCATTATGCCTCCTTGATGGTTCAACTAACTTAAGCACAGCAAAGAGAAAATGCAACATATTGAAATTTAAATTAAAGCACGGATTTTGGTGTCTGGGCTAAACTCATTGGAGCCTAGCAATATAAGGAGAAGACATGTTGCGGCCTCTTTTGATCGCGGGTTGGTTGCTGTTCTGCAATGGCCTGCTGCATGCGGCACCGGTAGTGACTGAATTGCAGGACAGGCTTGAGCATCCTTGGTCACTGGCCTTCTTGCCGAACGATAGCGGTATCTTGATCACGGAACGTGCTGGCCGTCTGCGGTTATGGCAGCCGTCTGCCGGGCTTTCCTCACCGATTACCGGTGTGCCAGATGTCTATGCGCAGGGGCAAGGGGGATTACTGGATGTGGTGCTGGCTCCGGATTTTGTCACCAGCCGCCGGGTTTACCTTAGCTTTGCAGAGGCAGGGGATGCCGACAAGGCCGGCACCGCTGTCGGTTATGGCCGTCTGAGTGCAGACAATAAGCAGCTGGAAGATTTCCGGGTGATTTTTCGCCAGCAACCCAAGTTGTCTACTGGCAACCATTTTGGCTCTAAACTCGCTTTTGATCGTCAGGGTTATCTGTTTATTACCTTGGGTGAAAACAACCAACGGGCGACGGCACAGGAAACGGACAAACTGCAAGGCAAGATTGTGCGGCTAACGGCAGAGGGCAAGGTACCCGCCGATAACCCGTTTGTTGGCCAACAGGGCAAGCGACCGGAGATTTGGTCTTATGGCCATCGCAATCCACAAGGATTGGCGCTGAACCCCTGGAGTGGGGTGATTTGGGAGCATGAGCATGGCCCGCGCGGTGGTGATGAAATCAATATTCCTCTGCCGGGCAAGAACTATGGCTGGCCGATAGCGACCTATGGGGTTAATTATTCCGGGTTAGCCATCCCTGAGGCTAAAGGGCAAATTGTGCCCGGGACCGAACAGCCGCTGCATTATTGGAAAGTTTCGCCGGGGATCAGCGGGATGGCATTTTACGACAGCCAGCGATTCCCCGAATGGCGGCACTCTCTGTTTATTGGCGCGTTGGCACAACGGGATCTGATCCGTTTGACGCTGGATGGTGACAAAATAGTGGCAGAAGAGCGGCTATTGGGCGATCGTAATGAGCGTATTCGCGACGTGCGCGTCGGGCCAGATGGTTACATTTATCTGCTGATTGATGACAGTGATGGAAAACTGTTGCGGGTTGGGCGAGATTAGCGCCCAGTCAGATTAGTTTGAGATCGGCGGCGGTGAGCACCTGGTCGGAGTTCAGTGAGAAAATTCGTTTTACCGTGTCATCACACAGAGGATGCGGGTCCGCATATACTGAATGATATCCTTTGGGAAAGCTTGCAACGGTAATTTCCTGCAGGATCCGCTGCTCGACCTGGCTTACGCCACCTTCCAGCATTTCCATTGCATGGATCACTATGTCATGACGTAAATGGCGGCGCTTAAGCTGATTGAGAAAGCCAGGGAAAAACTCTGGTACCAGATTATACAGGCAGTATTCGGCAATAAAAAACTGGCCGACCAGCAGCCGTTGAGTGCTGAAAGGGCCAACTCTAGAGGCGGTCTTCTGAGTATCGAGGCTTTTCAGGGTCAGGTGGTTTCTGCGTACCTGTAAATAAAACAATGACATGCTTTTGCGTCCCTGCGTTGTAAGAAGTGCCCCATCTGAGACATCTTGGTAATCAAGTGAGTGGTATCATCACCGCGTGCTGGTAAGCAGGGCGTGCGCACAACCGCTGATACCAACGTTCCATATGTGGGCTGGGCTGGCGTTCGATCGGCATGGAAAACCAGGCGTAAACAAAACTGCCGAGCGGGATATCGCCGATGCCGAACTCTTGGCCTGAGAGGAAAGGCTGCTCAGCCAATGTGCGTTCGATGATAGCAAAGTGTTGCTCCAGTTCAGCAATGCCAGCCTCAATCAGGGCCATATCACGCTTTTCGGGCGGAGTGCGAACCATGCCCCAGAACACGTTGCGGAAGGGGGCGGTGATGGTTGAGGTATTCCAGTCCATCCATTTTTCTGCCGCAGCTCGAGCCTGGAGATCCTGCGGGTAAAATGGCGTCTGGCCGAACTTGGCCGCCAGATAACGCACGATGGTATTGGATTCCCACAGAACAAAGTCCCCATCCTGCAACAGCGGCACCAGGCCGTTGGGGTTAAGCGATCGGTAAGGTTCTTCGTTAACCTTGCCGTAGGCACCACCGGCGTTGATATGGGTGTAATTCAGCCCTAACTCAGCGGCACACCAGCGCACTTTTTTGACGTTGTTAGAATTTTCGCGGCCCCAAATAGTCAGCACAAAGCACCTCCTCATCGACGGATAAAAGTAATCCTCATACCTACGCTACAAAGCCGTATTTGTCACCTTGAAATCAGCGTTCCCAGTGGCAGACTTCCCAATCGCGCAGCTTTGCCAACGCGCTAAGATCGCTATTCGGGTTAATGACGGTGGCGCTGTCGACGTACTCCAGCATGGCTTTATCATTGATGGAGTCGCTATAGCCGTGGCTATGGGCAAATTGCAGTTCAGGGTGTTGCTGCAACCACTGTTGCAGGCGGATAACCTTACCCTGCTGATAGGTCATGGTGCCGTAGGTATTGCCGGTAAAACGGCCCTCAGCCACTTCGACACCGATAGCCAGCGCGCCATCGGCTCCCAGTTGTTCGGCGATGGGGGCAACCAGGTGTTCACCGGTTGCTGAAATCACCAGAATGCAGTCGCCGCGTTCGCGATGCCATTGCATGCGTTCGCGTGCTGCGGGATAGACGCGGGGCAGGATATCCCGGCGAATATAGCGCTGCACCCAGCCAGCAACGGTCTGGGTACTCAGGCCCGCCAACGGAACTAGCGTTGCCTGCATATACTCTTCCATCGACAGCTGGCCCTGATAGTAAGACTGCATCAACAACTGCTCTTGGCGTTCCAGCTCCGCCGGGGCGAATCCTTCGGCCACCAGCCAGCGTACCCACAGGCTGGCGCTGTCATCATCAATCAGGGTTTCATCCAGGTCGAACAGGGCTAAATCCATCAATATTTCTCCGGCAAGGAATGCTGCTGCTACAGGATAACGGATATGCGCGGCGGCGAGCCAGTTGCCGCGGTGAAATGCGCAGAGCATAAGTAACTTTGATGACAGTGCGGCGACGGTTTGTTGAAGGTTTGCATAACGTGGCGCATTGCCTGATTGCCAACCCATTTCTCTGCGATTACGTACAGTTATGTAAAAATGCAGAAAAATCGGCCTAAACCCTGCAAAAATAAGAGCAATCTAATAAACTCACAACGAGGGCACTCTCGGTGCCGCGTTGGCCCAAATGGGAGCCGCTGGCTATTTCGCGGTTGGCAGCGCGGCCTCGTGCCTCTCTCGCTGGTTGGCTGAAAACGTGAACATGTTTGAAAGTTAACGCTATTTCAATGGTTTGAATGGACACTCTGGCGACGTCATGATGAAAAATAACCGTTCCACTCCTCTTGGTAAATTGGCCCTTAGTGTAGGTGTCATGTTGTTGGTTGTGCCTACCGTACAGGCAGCAGAGGCTCCGGCCGCACCGCAGGTCGATGCGAAAGCCTATGTATTGATGGATTACAACAGCGGCAAGATCCTGGCAGAAGGTAATGCGGATACCCGCCTGGATCCCGCGAGCCTGACTAAAATCATGTCCAGCTACGTGATTGGCCAGGCGATGAAAGCCGGTAAAATCAAACCGGATGATCTCGTCACCGTGGGCAAAGATGCTTGGGCAACCGGTAATCCGGTGCTGCGTGGTTCTTCTTTGATGTTTATCAAACCTGGCGATCAGGTGCCGGTATCGGAACTGAATAAAGGCATCGTCATCCAGTCAGGTAACGACGCCAGCATCGCCTTGGCGGACTTCGTGGCGGGTAGCCAGGATTCGTTCGTTGGTTTGATGAACAATTATGGTAAGTCCCTCGGCCTGCAAAATACCCACTTCCTGACCGTGCATGGTCTGGATGCCGAAGGGCAGTACAGCACCGCACGCGATATGGCATTGCTGAGCCAGGCGCTGATCCGCGACGTGCCGGATGAGTACGCGTTGCATAAAGAAAAAGAGTTCACCTTCAACAAGATCCGCCAGATAAACCGTAACCGCCTGCTGTGGAGCACCAACCTGAATGTGGATGGTATCAAAACCGG
>NZ_JBKJYW010000415.1:0-3431 GCF_046715635.1 Serratia sp. (in: enterobacteria) | reverse complement strand
GTTCGTTGATTGCTTTGCGTAATACCTTGCCTTTCTTGTTCTTACCCTCTGCTTTCCGAAACTGCACGGGCTAACTACGCGCTCAGGACAGCTCCCTCTCCCTGTGGGAGAGGGTTGGGGTGAGGGGACACGGGTTACCCCCGCATCAGTTGCGTGATGCATTGGCGCAGATAGTCCAACAGCTCAGGCGTGAGCCAGGTGCCCTCGGTCAAGGTTGGCTCCTGTTCCATCGCCTGGCGGATCTTCATCTGGGTGGCCGGATTGTCACTGGCATAGGACTGGAACAGCTCCAGCCAAAGGGCCGCCAACTGTTTAGCCTGTGTCGATGCAGGTGCAACCTTCTGCTGCATCGCTTGCTGGAATTGAGCAATCAGCGCTGGCCATTCCTGAATGCGATCAAAATAGTGAGCGCGGACATAGGCATATTCGGTATCAGACAGGTATTTTTGATAGATCGCCAGCTTGGTTTCGGCAAAGGCACGGGTGATGTAATCGGTCATTGCCGGTGTGATCCCCGTTTGTTCGCGCATCGAAGGCTCATCGGCGTGCATGGCGTTGAGGCGGGTCAGAAATGCCGGATTGCCTGCGGTATCACGCTCCAGCGTACACATCCAGCGGCGTGCAATAACCTGAGCACGCGGATCTTCGGCGGTCACTCCATCCTCCATCAGCTCTTGCACCGTGCTCACCATCTCCTGCCATTCACGAGTCAGCGCTTCATCGGCCTGATAGAACGGCAGCTGCGCCAGTTCGTCGGCGGTAAAGTATTTATCGTACATGGTCATCATCTCCAACGTGGTCAGCCAATCATTCAGTTCGGGTTCATTGCCTTGGGTCAATTGGGCGTGCATGTGCTGTAAGCGACTGCGCAGCGTGGTTATTTGCGTCAGTTGCCGATCGAGCATGGCAATTTGCTGTTCAATAACCGCAGGTAACGCTAGCCCCGAGTGCGCCAGAATCGAGTCGATTTCTGCTAGTGCAACTCCCATTCGCCGCAAGGCTTGAATATGGTGCAGGCGAGTAATATCTTCCCGATTGTAGAGGCGATATCCGGCATCAGAACGTGCAGAGGGAACCAGCAGCTCAATGTTGTGGTAATAATGTAAGGTTCTTATGGTAATGCCCGAACGGCGGGCTAGTTCGCCGACTTTCAGTAACATGCTGGTTATCTCCCTGGTGTGAGCTGAGATACTACAGCCTGACGTTACGTGAGGGTCAAGCAGGGAGGTGGGGAATTTTTGTGAAACGTTGCAGGCATCGGTAACCGGCACCTGCAACTGAGAGCGGGGGAGTTACCAGCCTTTCACTGCACCACCGTTGAAGATTTTCTCTGCCGCTTTGGCGACTTCATCGGACTCGTAGGCTTTCACGAAGTTCTGCACGTTTTGCGCATCTTTATTATCTTCGCGCGCTACCACGATGTTGGTGTACGGCGAATCTTTATCCTCGATAAAAATCCCGTCTTTGGTCGGCGTGAGGCCAATCTGATTGATGTAGGTGGTGCTGATCACCGCCACCGCGACTTTAGGATCGTCCAATACCTGGGGCAGTTGCGCACCTTCCAGCTCCATAATCTGGTAGTTGTGCGGGTTGGCACTGATATCCAGCGAGGTTGGCAGCAGGCCTTTACCCTGCTTAAGTTCGATCAGACCAACTTTTTTCAGTAGCAAAAGTGCGCGGCCCAGGTTGGTGGGATCGTTCGGGATGGCAATCACGGCGCCGTCCTGCAACTCTGACAGCGATTTGATCTTTTTCGAATAGCCAGCCATTGGGAACACAAAGGTATTGCCTACCGCCACCAGTTGGTAGCCGTGATCTTTATTTTGCTGTTCCAGGAAGGGACGGTGCTGGAATACGTTGGCATCCAGTTCCCCTTTATCGGTGGCATCATTGGGCAGTAGCGAACCGCTGAAACCAATCAACTCAACGTCCAGGCCGTATTTCTCTTTGGCCACCCGTCTGGCGACCTCCGCCACGTCCTGCTCTGCACCGTTAATCACGCCAACTTTGATTTGGTTTTGATCGGGCTGCTGATCGCACCCTTGTAATAACAGCGTTGCTGCTAGTGCCGCAGCCAAAGCGGTGCAGCGCCAAACAATTGCCATGAGTGACTCCCTGTAAAAACAATAAGATCGGTAGAGTTGTGCCAACAGCTAAACCTATGGCCGTAGCCAAGTCAAATCCTGGTTAAGCACAATTTCTTATAGCTCATAACGCGGCGATCAGCGCGGCCGTAACACCACGATGCCCGGCGTATTCAGCACATAGCTGGCAAAGGCCGAATCGATCACTTTGTGGTTTTCCGGGCGTGAGGAAGCATGGCGCAGCACCGGCCCATTTTGGGTCATGATAAAGAAGCCGGTATGGGTAACGTCCAGCCCAGCCAGCTTGGTATAGATGCCGATATAGTCGCCGGTCTGCAATTGGCTAATCACCTGCTCATCAATAAACTCGCTGGGGATATAGGTGACGCTGCGCTCGGTGACCGCGACGCCAGGCAGATAGAGCTCGCCATCCGCTTTGCGGTTGAGCTGTTTGGCTACGGTGATAGCGTGTGGGCTGAGTTGCGCGGTAACGTCATCGGCCAGGATCTGGCGGGTGTATGCCCAGTCGGTGAAGAAATGCTTGCGCTGCTGGAAACTGACATCTCCATTGATATAGCGCGTCTGAATCACGTTTTCGACGAACTCATTTTCGCTGGTGGCGGTTCTGAGCGCCTGCACGTAATCCAGATAGGTAAAGCAATCTACCCCACGGAAATCGATCACCAACTGTTCCGCCGTGGTGGCGGAACCGATCAGCCGGTTGGCTATGTAAGGCGTTTCCAGGAAAGTCTGCGAGAGCAGCTCGATGGCCCGCCCTTTATCGATTTCTGGCACCGCCGCATGCAGGGCCAGCGCTGCATGCAGTTTGTTTACTGTGTAATCGTCCATTGCTATCGCCATTGTCAGAGATTTTACCTGTTGCGGTAGCGATTCTACCGGGATTTTGACCGGTTGTTTACCGCTGCAACCCATCAGCGCCGTGCTCACTATTATCAGGGCCAAGCCACGCATCCCTCTCTCCCAAGCGATCATTGGTTTGGCCAGTATGGCGTGCGCAAGATAAACCCTGCGTCACCCAAAAGTGGTAAATCAGTAGCCCACTTCATTATTGAACGGCAGATACCAGAACAGTGCGATCTCATGGTCGGCAATGTCCGGCTGCCCACGATAGAGTAAATGATCGATGCCACCCAGTACAAAGCCATAGTGCTGATAGCAACTGCAGGCGGTCAGATTATTGTTTTGCGTTTCCAGCATCAGCCCTGCGGTGTCTTGATCGCGAGCCCAAATGCGTGCGGCATCCAATAGCGCTGTGGCCACGCCTTGGCGACGAGCTTGGCGGCTAACGGCAATTTCTTCGATCAGCGTATAGTCGTTCCAGTTTTT
>NZ_JBKJYW010000414.1:0-4076 GCF_046715635.1 Serratia sp. (in: enterobacteria) | reverse complement strand
GCCGAAGAGTGGGTACGCAGATCTTTCCCCTTGAGAAAACGGGCCTGTTGGCAATGTTCACAGCGGCAAAACGGATTGGGGATCCCTTCAGAGGCAGCCGATCCCAGGAAATGTATTTTCATTTTTTATCCTTTTTATTCAGTACATTACTGACCTGTTGCTCCTATCTCTTGCGTTAAAATGATCGACGAAAGTGATTTTGGAACGTGTCAATCATAATCCTGAGACCAGAAAACGGTTAATACTGCAATGCATATTGGTGATCGGCTTCAAAAATTTAATTTAATATTTATTAAAATCAATTAACTAAAAATAATCATTGGTCATGATTACGTTTTTCATCAATTTTGTGAAATCGGTTAAATCAAGTACAAACAACCACCAGTTAATAATGGAACGATCCAAATTTTATGCTTGGAGAGAAATCGAGATAGCGAAGCGCCCATGCCGGTGTTAGCATCAAAACAGGCGGCTCAAAGCGGTGGGCAAATGGCAACTATCAAGGATATAGCGAAGCTGGCGGGGGTATCACACGGCACCGCTTCCAACGTGCTCAACGGGCGCGGCAACGTCACCGTTGAGAAGATCGAGGCGGTCAAACAGGCTGCCCAGCAAATGGGTTATCAGATCAATGCCCAGGCGCAGTCGCTACGCGCCAGCAAAAGCAGTGGCGTTGCGCTGATCCTGCCCGATATCAATAGCGAGCAGTATCACCAGCTCTACCGCGGGCTTCAGCAATCATTACGATCTTCTTTTCCAGGCGATCTGGATCTCTACGTCACCAACGATCTGCCCTCTGCCGAAAGGGATATCTTGCAGACGCTGGCCGCAAAATCCTACCAAACCATCGTTACGGTCTCCTGCCTTGCCGACAGCGAAAGCTATTATCAGACGCTGCGGCTGCCAGCGGAGCAGATCCTGTTTGTCTATCGCCATCCAGCGCAGGCTAAGGCCACATTCAACCTGAACTTTTGCCAGGCGGGCCAGGCCATTGCCAGCGAGATTGCCCGCGAACAGCCCGCGCACGTTGGCGTGCTTTGTTAGCCCCTCTCTTATACCAACGGCCAGTGTTTTGTCGATGCATTGCAAGATACGCTGGCGCAGTTAAGCCCATCGACCCAGTTAACGGTCGTACCGTCACCGGCCAGTGAATGTCATACCGCCGCTTTTGCTTTTTTTGCCGGCCAGCCGCCACAAGTACTGATTGCTCAAGACAGTGAAAAAGCTCGTTGCCTGACGCAGGCGGCCTATCTGGGTAGCGCAGCCCCCTGCCCGCCGATCTGGCAACTCAGTGATAACGAACCCGCCGTGGTAGCCAATCAGTACCACTATCAGATGGATTACGCCCGGCTCGGCCTGGAAATCGCCCGATATATCTGCGGATTGGTAACACTAGCCGGTGAGCAGATACTGGATAGCCGTGGCTTTGCTCTCGACGTTCACCCCATGCCCGCCGTTTCCGAGCAGGGTGAAACGCTGAACATGTTGATCTTGCCTAGCCCCTCCACCGATGCGCTGAAGAAGCTGTTGCCGCATTTCTATCGCCAGACCGGCATCAAGGTTAATCTCGCGGTTTATCCTTATGATGAAGTGTTTGAGATCCTCTCGAATCTGCACCTGCATCCTTATTACGATTTGCTGCGTATCGATATGGCCTGCCTCCCCTGGTTTGCGGCAAAGGCCCTCACGCCGTTAGCAGAGATCGCGCCAGAGCTACCAGAATTGCTGGAAAACTTCTCGGCAGAAGTTGGCCATCATTTCAGCCAGATTGACGGCAAAGCCTATGCGTTGCCGTTTGATGCCAGCACCCAGTTGCTGTTCTATCGCCGCGATCTGTTCGAAGACCCCACGGTCAAACGCATGTACTATGAGAAATCGGGCAAGGAACTGAAGATCCCGACCAGTTTCGACGAGTTTGATGACATAACGGCTTTTTTCACGGCGACTCATCAATCCGGCAACCCGCAGCGCCCGGTAGGTTCATCGACCACGCTAGGCAGCTCTGGGCTGATTGCCACCGAATATCTACTGCGCTATTACGCGTTAGGTGGGCGGTTGGTGCACCAAGATAAACCGGTGCAACTGGAGGCAGCATTGGCCATCGAAGCGTTGCGGCAATATCAGCAACAGCTTACCGTCACCACCAATCTCAACAGTGAATGGTGGAACGCTGCGGTGGCCCAGTTTGAGCAAGGCCAACTGGCGATGCTGATTATGTATATGAACCTGTTCAACGACGTCGCCCACAGCCCTCTATCACCGGCAATTGGTTACGCACCGGTTCCGGGCAACATCCCGCAGATGGGCGGTGGCTCGTTAGGCATGTCTCGTTTCAGTAATAAGAAAGCGCAGGTGGAGCAGTTCTTCCGTTGGCTGTATTCGGCTGAAATTACCGAACATCTGGTGCTCTTGGGCGGTAACAGCGCCCACCGCAGCATCTATCAGAACCAGCGCATTCTGCATCTCTATCCCTGGTTCAACCTGCTGCGAGATAAGCCTAGTACCGGCATCCGTGAATCTCGGGGTTTACAGGGCGAACCGTTCAACCTGCGCCATGCGGAGATCATTATCGGCCAGGGCGTGACCAACGTCGTGAACCAGATAATGGATCCGCAGCAGGCCATTGATTACATCAACCAGCGCCTGCTCAGCGAAGCCCATGCTTAGGGCATAAAAAAACCGGGAAGCCACAGCAACCCGGTTTTATTAACTTAAGAAGTTCTTAAATTACTTGCGGCGCCAGCTGGTTCCCTGCGGGCCATCTTCCAGCACGATATTCATCTCGTTCAACCGATCGCGAGCGGCATCTGCCAGCGCCCAGTCTTTGGCGGCACGTGCGTCGTTACGCTGTTTGATCAACGCTTCAATCTCTGCCACTTCCGAGTCGTCCGCTTGCGCACCACCTTGCAGGAACTGTTCTGGCTCTTGTTGCAGCAGGCCCAATACCTTGGCCAGTTTACGCAGCTCTGCCGCCAACCCATTCGCCGCCGCCATGTCTTCGCTCTTCAGACGGTTTACTTCACGCGCCAAGTCGAACAACGCGGAATAGGCTTCTGGGGTGTTGAAGTCGTCGTCCATGGCTTCACGGAAACGCGCTTCAAAGGCTTCACCGCCAGCAGGTTTGGCATCAGCGTCGGTGCCACGCAGCGCGGTATATAAACGCTCCAGAGAAGCGCGAGCCTGTTTCAAGTTCTCTTCGCTGTAGTTCAGTTGGCTGCGGTAGTGGCCAGACATCAGGAAGTAACGCACGGTTTCGGCGTCGTAGTAGCCCAGCACGTCACGGATGGTAAAGAAGTTGTCCAACGACTTCGACATCTTCTCTTTATCAATCATCACCATCCCGGAGTGCATCCAGTAATTGACGTACGGGCCATCATGCGCGCAGCTGGATTGGGCAATCTCGTTCTCGTGGTGCGGGAACATCAGATCGGAGCCACCGCCGTGAATGTCGAAATGGGTGCCAAGCTGTTTGCAGTTCATGGCCGAGCATTCAATATGCCAGCCTGGACGGCCTGGGCCCCACGGTGATTCCCAGCTTGGTTCGCCCGGCTTGGACATCTTCCACAGCACGAAGTCCATCGGGTTGCGCTTCACGTCGTCGATTTCCACGCGCGCACCGGCTTGCAGCTGCTCCAGATCCTGGCGGGACAGCAGGCCGTATTGCGGATCGCTATCGATGGAGAACATCACGTCGCCGTTGCTGGCCACATAGGCATGATCACGCGCCAACAGGCGTTGGGTGATTTCGATGATCTCTTCGATGTGATGGGTAGCCCGCGGTTCCTGATCCGGACGTTCGATCAGCAGCGAGTCAAAATCGGCGTGCATCTCTGCCAGCATACGCGTAGTCAGCTGATCGCAGGTTTCGCCGTTTTCTGACGCGCGGCGGATGATTTTATCGTCCACGTCAGTCACGTTGCGTACGTAGTTCAGCGAATAGCCGAGATAGCGCAGGTAGCGCGCCACCACGTCGAAAGCGACAAAGGTACGCCCGTGGCCGATATGACACAGGTCATAAATGGTTACCCCGCACACGTACATACCGACTTTACCGGCATGAATGGGCTTAAATTCCT
>NZ_JBKJYW010000413.1:0-6698 GCF_046715635.1 Serratia sp. (in: enterobacteria) | reverse complement strand
TAACTGGTGTGGTGTATTGGCGTCATTTCCCCTCACCCCAACCCTCTCCCACAGGGAGAGGGAGCTGGTACGGCGCTGTGTTCAGATGCAGAAGCTAATCTGTAAAACGTGCGATATTGGCTGTAGTTAATCAGTGGTACTTTCGTTTCCTTTGCCCTTTGGGAAAGCTGTAATCGGGATGATGTGAAGGACGCATACGGTACTAATCAGTTGCACGTTCTGTTCCCTCTCCCTGTGGGAGAGGGTTAGGGTGAGGGGCCATCCCTTCGCCGAGCTAAAATCTTACCCCCCGCACAATACAAAAAAATAGTTACAGATTTTTCTTAAAGTTCTCTTCTGCCACGCCGATAACCCAGTCAGTTAACGTACACAGCGCTTGTCTGTGCGGGCTTCCAAGAAGGGTAAAAATGTTTAATCGTATGAAGGTGGTCACCAGCTTATTGCTGGTGCTGGTGTTATTCGGTGCCTTGCAGCTGGTTTCCGGTGGGCTGTTTTTCACTTCGCTGAAAGATAACAAAGAAAACTTTACCGTACTGCAAACTATCCGACAGCAGCAGTCAGAACTGAATGAAAGCTGGGTAAACCTGCTGCAAACCCGCAATACCCTCAATCGTGCCGGGATCCGCTATATGATGGACCTCAATAAAGCGGGCACCGGTGCCACCGTTGATGAACTGCTGGTCTCGGCGAAAAACACCTTGGGCATGGCGGAACAGCACTACGTTGCCTATGAAAAAATCCCTCTGGATGCTCGACAGGATGCCGCAGCGGCGGAAGAACTCAAGCAACGTTATGCCACTTTGCACACTGCTCTGACGGAATTGATCCCGCTGCTGGGGGACGGCAAGCTGGACGCCTTCTTTGAACAGCCAACCCAGCGTTATCAGACGGAATTTGAACAGGTCTATAACCGCTACCTGACTCAGAACGACAAGCTATACCAGATCGCGGTCGAAGATGGCGACAGCTCTTTCGCATTCGCCGTTTGGACGCTGGGCGTGGTGCTGGTACTGGTGGTTGCGGTGATCGCCATGGTCTGGTTCGGCATCCACCATATTCTGGTGCGCCCGCTTAATCGCATGATTGAACACATCAAACTGATTGCCGCAGGCGATCTGACCCACCCGATCGACGTCAATAGCCGCAACGAAATGGGCGTGCTGGCAGCCAGCCTCAGGCATATGCAAGGCGAGCTGATCGACACCGTCAGCGGCGTGCGTCAGGGGGCCGATGCCATCTACAGCGGTGCATCCGAAATTGCCGCAGGTAACAACGATCTCTCTTCCCGTACCGAACAGCAGGCCGCCTCACTGGAGGAAACCGCCGCCAGTATGGAGCAGTTGACTGCCACGGTGAAACAGAACGCCGAAAATGCCCGTCAGGCCAGCCAACTGGCGTTGAGTGCCTCGGAAACCGCGCAGAAGGGCGGCAAGGTGGTTGCCAACGTGGTGCAAACCATGCACGACATTGCGGGCAGTTCGCAGAAAATTGCCGATATCACCAGCGTGATCGACGGCATCGCCTTCCAGACCAACATCCTGGCACTGAATGCGGCGGTAGAAGCGGCCCGCGCCGGTGAACAGGGCCGTGGTTTTGCCGTGGTTGCCGGTGAGGTACGTAATCTGGCAAGCCGCAGCGCGCAGGCGGCCAAAGAGATCAAAGGCCTGATTGAAGACTCGGTTAGCCGCGTCGATATGGGCTCGGTGCTGGTGGAAAGCGCCGGCGAAACCATGGGCGATATCGTCAATGCCGTCACCCGCGTCACCGACATCATGGGTGAAATCGCTTCGGCCTCCGACGAGCAAAGCCGTGGTATCGATCAGGTTGGCCAGGCGGTGGCCGAAATGGATCGCGTCACCCAACAGAACGCCTCTTTGGTCGAAGAATCGGCCTCTGCGGCGGCAGCGCTGGAAGAGCAGGCCAGCCGCTTGACCCAGTCCGTCGCGGTATTCCGACTGAAAGCGGAAGGCCAACACGAGTTCAAGTCACCAGCCAACAGTAAAGTCGTTACCCCGGTAATCAATCATAAAAAAATGAACGCCAGCGATCCGCAGGAGAACTGGGAAACGTTCTAACCGGCATTGGGCTGCGTCCTTCCAGCGAGGTCGTGGCCCTTTTTTCCGTCCTAAGCCGTGTTAACCCGCGGCTACCTGGAGGTTTATCGTGTTTAACCGAGTCCGTATCTCTACCAGTCTGTTTTTATTACTGCTGACCTTTTGCCTAATGCAACTGATTAGCACCGGCTTGTCGTATACCGCTTCCCGCTCCGATAACCATAATCTTAATCTGATTAGTCTGGGTAGCCAGCAGCGTGATGCCCTCAGCCTGAGCTGGGTTTCCCTGCTACAGGCACGCAACACCTTGAACCGGGCCGGTACCCGTGCAGCGCTGAAAGTGCCACAAGAACAGGTCGATGCCCTGATGGGTAACGCCCGCAGTTCGTTGCAGAAAGCCGATCTCTATTTTAATCAGTTCCTGGCCGTCTCGCGTAACAGCGACCAGGAGCAGCAACTGACAGAAACCACCAAAGCCAGCTATGAGCGGCTGCGTGGCGCATTGCGTGAACTGGTCGTCTTCCTGGAGGGCGGCAACCTGCAAGGCTTTATGGATCAACCCACGCAGAAAATGCAGGACCTGTTTGAAGCCGACTTTGTCCAGTACCTGCAGCTGGTCAACGAAAATATCGCCCAGGCCAATGCGGCCAACCAACGCTCCTTCACGCTGGCCGGTTGGCTGGTGTGCGGCGCGGTGCTGATGCTGATCCTGGTGACCGCCAGCGCCATGTGGTGGTTGCGTAATATGCTGGTTCAGCCGCTGAATATTATGCGCAGCCACTTTGACCGTATTGCCGACGGCGACCTGGCCACGCCGATCCAGGTGTATGGCCGCAACGAGATCAGCATGTTGTTTGCCAGCCTGCACCGCATGCAGCACTCGTTGATTGGCACCGTTGGTGCGGTGCGCGAAGGCGCCGAGTCGATCCTGATCGGGCTACAGGAGATTTCAGAAGGCAATAACGATCTCTCTTCCCGCACCGAGCAGCAAGCCGCGTCGCTGGAAGAATCTGCCGCCAGCATGGAGCAGTTAACCGCCACGGTGAAACAGAACGCCGACAATGCCCGCCAGGCCTCAAAGCTGGCGCGCGATGCCTCAGCCACCGCTGCCAAGGGCGGGGAAATGGCCGACGAGGTGGTCACCACCATGCACGATATTGCCAGCAGCTCGCAGAAAATTGGCGCCATTACCAGCGTGATCGATGGTATTGCCTTCCAGACCAACATCCTGGCATTGAACGCGGCGGTTGAAGCGGCGCGGGCGGGTGAACAAGGGCGTGGTTTTGCCGTGGTGGCCGCAGAGGTGCGCAATCTGGCTCAGCGTAGCGCTCAGGCAGCGAAAGAAATCAAAGTGCTGATCGATGAGTCGGTCGGCCGTGTTAAGCAAGGGTCGGTGCTGGTCGAAGACTCCGGTGCCACGATGAAGGATATCGTGCGATCGGTGACCCGCGTTACCGACATCATGGGTGAAATCTCCTCGGCTTCCGATGAGCAAAGCCGCGGTATCGAGCAGGTGACTCAGGCCGTGACCCAGATGGATCAGGTGACGCAACAGAACGCCGCGCTGGTGGAACAAGCGGCCTCTGCGGCGGCGGCATTGGAAGAGCAGGCGATTACGCTGGCCGATGCGGTAGCGGTATTCCGCCTGGCGGACGACAACATCACTTTATCAGAAAGTCTTAACAACGGAGTTTTATCAGTGGCAAAGGAAGCAACTAGTGTCGAATTGTATAGCAAGTAACAACCAATTGGGTGAAGGGTTATGAGTGGCTCATCCTCACCCACCCATAAAGAACCTGCATCTTTGCTGACACAGATGGTGCAACGGCTGCCCCTGTCGGATGTGCATTTCCGACGTATCAGCCAGTTGATCTATCAGCGTGCCGGTATTGTGTTGGCCGAGCACAAACGCGAGATGGTTTACAACCGTCTGGTGCGTCGTCTGCGGCTGCTGGGAATTCCTGATTTTGGCAGCTATCTGGTGCTATTGGAAAGCGACACCAACAGCGCCGAGTGGCAGGCATTCGTCAACGCCCTGACCACCAACCTGACGGCATTTTTCCGTGAGGCGCACCATTTTCCGATCCTGGCGGAACATGCGCGTTCGCGGCCCAACGGTTACTGCGTGTGGAGTACCGCCGCCTCGACCGGTGAAGAGCCTTACTCGATCGCCATTACCTTGAATGAGGCGCTAGGGCAGCGGGCGACGGGGACGCAGGTGTGGGCCAGCGATATTGATACTCAGGTATTGGAAAAGGCCGAAGCGGGGGTGTATCGCCAGGAAGATCTGCGCACCCTGACACCGGCGCAGATGCAGCGTTATTTCCTGCGAGGAACCGGGCCTCACCATGGTCTGGTACGGGTTCGGCCAGAACTGGCGGCACAGGTGCATTTCCAGCCGCTCAATCTGCTGGCTCATGAATGGGCGTTGCCGGGGCAATTTGATGCGATATTTTGCCGTAACGTCATGATCTATTTCGACAAGGAAACACAAGAGCGCATTTTGCGGCGCTTTGTGCCGCTGCTTAAACCGGGAGGCCTGATGTTTGCCGGCCATTCCGAAAACTTTAGCCAGCTCAGCCGGGATTTCTACTTGCGTGGGCAGACCGTGTATGGCCTGACCAAGGAGAGGTAATGAATAAAATCAGCGTATTAAGCGTAGACGACTCTGCCCTGATGCGGCAGCTGATGACCGAGATTGTCAATAGCCATCCCGATATGGAGATGGTAGCGACCGCCCCCGACCCGCTGGTGGCGCGCGATCTGATCAAAAAATTCAACCCGCAGGTGCTGACGCTGGACGTCGAAATGCCGCGTATGGACGGGTTGGATTTTCTGGAAAAACTGATGCGCCTGCGGCCGATGCCGGTGGTGATGGTGTCGTCGCTGACCGGACAGGGATCGGAAATCACCCTGCGGGCGTTGGAACTGGGCGCGGTGGACTTTGTCACCAAGCCACAACTGGGGATCCGCGAAGGCATGCTGGCTTACAGCGAGCTGATTGCCGAGAAGATCCGCACGGCGGCCAAGGCGCGTTTGCCAAAGCGTTCAACGGCACCGGCTCCAGAGATCCTCAGCCATACGCCACTGTTGAGCAGTGAGAAACTGATCGCTATCGGGGCGTCTACCGGCGGTACCGAGGCGATCCGCCATGTCTTACAGCCGTTACCGGCGACCAGTCCGGCGTTATTGATCACCCAGCATATGCCGCCAGGGTTTACCCGTTCGTTTGCCGAGCGGCTCAACAAGCTGTGCCAGATCACGGTGAAAGAGGCCGAAGACGGCGAGCGCGTATTGCCGGGTCATGCCTATATCGCTCCGGGAGATCGTCATCTGGAACTGACGCGCAGCGGTGCCAACTATCAGGTTCGGCTGCATGATGGCCCGCCGGTGAACCGGCATCGTCCTTCGGTCGATGTGCTGTTCCGTTCGGTGGCCCAGTTTGCCGGGCGCAATGCGGTGGGGGTGATCCTCACCGGCATGGGGAATGACGGTGCGGCAGGCATGCTGGAAATGCACCGTGCCGGGGCGTACACCCTGGCGCAGAACGAAGCCAGCTGTGTGGTGTTTGGCATGCCACGTGAGGCTATTGCCACCGGCGGAGTGAATGAAGTCGTGGAATTGGAGCGCATGAGCCAACGCATGTTGGCGCAGATCGCGGGTGGTCAGGCGCTGCGTATTTGATGTTATGCCCCGAACTACGGGGCAAAAACGATTAACCTTAGGAGTAATAATGGCAGACAAAAACCTTAAATTTCTGGTGGTGGATGATTTTTCCACCATGCGCCGCATCGTCAGAAATTTGCTGAAAGAACTGGGTTTTAACAACGTCGAAGAGGCGGAAGACGGGGCGGATGCGTTGAACAAACTGCGCGCCGGTAGCTTCGATTTCGTGGTATCAGACTGGAATATGCCGAACATGGATGGCCTCGAGCTGCTGCAAACCATCCGTGCTGACGGCGCGCTGGCGTCAATGCCGGTGCTGATGGTGACGGCGGAAGCCAAGAAAGAGAACATTATCGCTGCCGCTCAGGCGGGGGCCAGTGGTTACGTAGTGAAGCCCTTCACGGCGGCGACGCTGGAAGAGAAGCTCAACAAGATCTTTGAAAAACTGGGCATGTAAAAAAGGAGAGGGCGATGAGAGATATTCCAATGCCTGCCAGCGATGCAGCGACAGCGGGCGAGATCATCTCCCGCATCGGCCAACTGACCCGCATGCTGCGTGACAGCATGCGTGAGCTGGGGCTAGATCAGGCTATCGCTCAGGCTGCCGAAGCGATCCCGGACGCACGCGACCGTCTTGATTATGTTGTCACCATGACGGCGCAGGCGGCGGAACGAGCGCTCAACTGCGTGGAGGCGGCACAGCCCCGTCAGGCGGAGTTGGAGTCGCAGGCCAATACGTTAAAAGGGCGCTGGGACGAGTGGTTTGCCAACCCGATCGAGTTGGCTGATGCCCGTTCACTGGTGACGGATACCCGCCAGTATCTGGATCGGGTGCCGGAGCATACCGCATTCACCAACGCCCAGTTGCTGGAAATCATGATGGCGCAGGATTTCCAGGATCTGACCGGTCAGATCATCAAGAAGGTCGTGGGCGTGACCAAGAGCATTGAGCATGACCTGGCGCAGCTGTTGCTGGAT
>NZ_JBKJYW010000412.1:0-63518 GCF_046715635.1 Serratia sp. (in: enterobacteria) | reverse complement strand
CAGATCTCTCATTCCACGGCATAAGCAGCTCCACTCAGAAGTACTCATACCTATGTTGTAAGTGTCTACCATGTCCCCGAACAAGTGTTCATGATGTCCCCGGTCTGTACACCCACAGGGAGAGGGGGCTGAAAGCCCTCTGCTCTGCTGGAAGAAAGAAGATCATCTCAGCAGAACTTGAGCGCCTCCTCACCAAAAATAACGCACAGGGAGAGGGAGCTGAAAGCCCTCTGCTCTGCTGGAAGAAATAAGATCAGCTCAGCAGAACTTGAGCGCCCCCTCATCCAAAATAACGCACAGGGAGAGGGAGCTGAAAGCTCCTGCTCTGCTGGAAGAAAGAAGATCATCTCAGCAAAACTTGAGCGCCCCCTCATCCAAAGGAAAGCACAGGGAGGGGGCTAGTACGGTGCCATAGGCAAGTAGCGTGATCGACCGGCTTCCTCCGCAAAAGGGAGTTGATCCAGCGCTACTCAGCTGCAGGAGCTAATCTGCCCCTGCAACTGGCAAATCTTAGATATTCACGCCATGCTGCGAAGCCAGAGCGGACAGACCACCAGCAAAACCTTGACCTACTGCCTTGAATTTCCACTCTGCGCCATTGCGATACAGCTCGCCGAATACCATCGCGGTTTCGGTAGAAGCGTCTTCAGACAGGTCGAAGCGGGCGATTTCGGTGCCGTTATCGTTGTTGAAGATACGCATGTAGCTGTTGCTGACCATGCCGAAATTCTGTTTACGCGCTTCGGCATCATAGATGGTGACAGCGAAAACCAGTTTCTTGACTTCAGCGGGGACTTTGCTCAGCTCAATTTTGACCTGCTCATCATCGCCATCGCCTTCACCGGTACGGTTGTCGCCCTGGTGCTCAACGGAACCACAGGCACTCTTCTTGTTGTTGAAGAAGATAAAGCTGCTGTCGCCCAGCACCTTACCGTCATCACCAACCATAAATACGGAGGCGTCCAGGTCAAACCCTTGGCCATCGGTGACACGCGCATCCCAACCTAAGCCAGCCATGGCAATGGTCATGGTGGGTGCTTCTTTGGTCAGGGATACGTTACCGCCTTTTACGAGAGAAACTGCCATTTTTATAGCTCCTGCTTTGTAGGGGGATGGTACGGGCAGTGGTGTACTGCCCGTCATATTAACTAGCTTGTCGATCAGGACGCGTTGATGCCGTACTGAGCACACACGGAAGCCAAGCCACCGGCATAACCCTGACCTACCGCGCGGAATTTCCACTCGGCGTTGTTGCGATACAGCTCACCAAACAGCATAGCGGTTTCGGTGGATGCATCTTCCGTCAGGTCATAACGGGCCACTTCAGCCTGGTTGTCATCGTTCACCAAACGGATAAAGGCACCGGATACCTGGCCGAAGCTCTGGCGACGAGCCTGCGCATCGTGGATAGTGACCACAAACACGATTTTGTCGACATCTGCTGGGATCATATCCAGTTTGATTTTCAGGGATTCGTCATCGCCGTCGCCTTCACCAGTACGGTTGTCACCGGTATGGGTGACGGAACCGTCTGAAGAAGTCAGGTTGTTATAAAAAATGAAATCAGCATCGCCGCGCACTTTCCCGTTTGCGGCCAGCAAGAATGCAGAGGCATCCAGGTCAAAGTCTTGACCATCGGTGGAGCGTGCGTCCCAACCCAGACCAATCAACACATTCTTCATGGTTGGGGCTGCTTTACTCAGGGAAACATTACCGCCTTTAGATAAAGAAACACTCATTGTTCTAACCTCTCAAATTAAACTCATTCAAATTGATTTCAGCTGGATAGGAGATCAGCTCTCCTTTTTCTCCTCGGCGTCGGGTTTGCCTGGGAACATAACGCTCGCGATAATACCCACCGCAAGAACGCCCAGCACGACAAACAGGCTCGCCGTTGCTGAAATGCTGTACCCATGATGCCAGATGTGGTCGGTGGCATTAAGACCCAGTTTCACCGCAATGAAGAACAGCAACACAATAACGGCTTTTTCCAGATGCGTCAGGTACTGCTTCAGGGCTTCCAGCACAAAATACAACGTACGCAGACCAAGGATGGCAAACATCATGGCGCTGTAAACAATCAGCGGCTCACGGCTCACCGCGATGATGGCTGGTACCGAGTCAAACGCAAACATCACGTCGGACAGCTCAACCACGGCCACGCACAGCATCAGCGGTGTCGCATATCTCCAAGCCTTGGCACCACGGCCAATAGTGACATCCTTGTTTTCCGGTTTAGCCAACTCTTCATCAACTTCTTTCTGGCTTAACAGGAAGTCGTGGCCCCGCAGTTTCGGCCAAATCGGGAAGAACCGTTTAACCATGCGATACGCCAGGTGCTGCGAGTAGTCTTCGATCTCATCACCGTCATCGCCGCTGCGTAACATCATCACCGCCGTCCAGGCCACGATCAGCGCAAAGACAATTTCAACATAAGGCCCGAGGCTGAGCAAACCGGTACCGATGGCAACGAAGATGCCGCGGAACACGATAGCCCCGATAATGCCCCAGTAGAGCACCCGGTGACGATAGCGATCCGGCACCGCGAACCAGGAGAAGATCGCCATCATGACAAACAGGTTATCAACCGACAGCACTTTCTCTAAGGCATAACCGGTGACAAACAGGCTGGCCACTTCGGCGCCGTGGTGGATATACAGGAAACCGGCAAAGGCCATCGCTATGGCAACCCAGAACACAGACCATAGGGCTGCGCTCTTGAGCGAAATAGGCTTGTCATCGCGGTGCATAAACAAGTCGATAAAAATGGCCCCGACAGCCAATACAATGAAAACAATGACGGTTTCGGTCGGGAAGCCGATGTGCGTGGATACCATATTAACCTTCTGAAGATATTACATTAAAGACCGAATTCGGCCGCATCAAAACCCAGAGCAGCCACGATTTCGCGTACCGCTTTTTGCTCATCCTGATCGAAGTCACCGTCGCTTTTGGCTACGGCGATACCCACACGGATGGCCAGTTGGGCCGCTTCCGGCTGATCTTTCAGCGCCAGGATGTACTTCATGGTTTCGCCCTTGCCGATTTCGACATCGAACTCAAAGCTGGCGATCAGTTTGTTAAAGAATTCGATGACCTCAGTAGTCTCGAACACTTTCAGCTCATCAGATGCCTGGAGGAACCCAATCATCTTCTGTTTTTCTTCAGAGCTGACGCCGCCGCTGGCCACGGCGATACGTGCGCACACGGCCACGGTACCCTGCATGAACTTTTTGTTCTTGAAACGACCGACCTGCTTGGTCAGCTCGTCTCGGCTGGCACTGAATGCCCCTTTAACCTTGTTGAAAAAACTCATGGTGAAATCCTCGGTGAAATTGATTACTTTGACCCTGCTCGCCAGTTGAAACCCCAGCCGAAAGCCTGATCCATGTCACTGTGACCGTTAAAGAAGCGGTTAACACGCTCAACCTTGATGCTGCCGTTCTCATTAACCAGGCGCGCAATGGCGCACATGTTGCGGTTGTTCTGGCCTTCCGACATGCGGGTTTCAATCGGTGGCTGGTCTGGCACGTGCAACGTGACAACGCCGTCCGTTTTATCCCAGCTCGCGACCCCTTCGTAGATGAAGGCAAACACCAGCACTTCGCGGATATGTTTCCATTCGCGCCCGTTGATATGCAGCCATTCGCCGTCCGAGATATCACCGGTGCGGTCATCGCCTTGCAGTTGGACAAACGGCTCGCGGTTGTAGTCACCAAAACGCTTACCGAGCGCCTGGATCACCGTTTTTTCCCCGTTGGCCATTTCGACAAACGCCCCGAGATCGAGATCGACGCCCTTGTTCGAACTGAACATTGCCCGTAACCCCGTCGGGCCGCTGCCGCGATGCCAGTTCAGGTTGATACGGATTTCCCCAAAGTTATCCCGCTTGGTCAGGCTGATGGCCGGTTTTTCTTTGGTTAACGACACTTTGCTCAGGCTGATTTTGGCTGGCTCCGGCGTTGGGGCCGGTGCAGGCGTTGGCGCTGGAGCCGGGGCAGGAGCATCCGCCACATCCACACCAAAATGTTCAGCCAGCGGTTTCAGCCCGCCGTTGAAGCCCTGAGCGATAAAGCGGAACTTCCATTCGCTGTTACGACGGTAAAGTTCACCCAGGATCAAGGCGGCTTCCTGGCGGCCATTCAGCTCAACGGTGCCCACCAGCAGCACTTCGTTATCCGCTTCAATCTGGATCAGCAAACGTTGCAGGCCCGCGACGGTCTTAGCCCCTTCACAGGTCACCGTAAAGGCAACTTTTTGCACGTCTGGGTGCAAGCGGCTGACGTCTATCGCGAAGTTGGAGTTATGACCTTCTTGGGTCAGGGCAACCGTGGCGTCATCGCTCTTGGGCTGACCATAAAAGATCATGTCCGCGTCGCCTTTCACTTTGCCGTCGGCATACAGGCGGAAAGCGGAGGCATCGACCGGTGCGCCGGACAGCACGCGCACCGTTAATATTTTAGATGGAACTGGGGCATTGGCCCCCGGAGTCATATTCATTAGCGCACCACGGTAGCGACGATGTCAGCATGCATGTCATCAATGGTTCTGCCGCTGCAGGCTTTGCCATGCGCGGTAAAATCCCACTGGCCATTGTTACGACGAAGTGAAGCAATCACGATGCCGGTATGAGCACCCTGCTCTTTCAGCTCATAACGTGCCAGCTCCTTTTTGGCCTGATCGACCACGCGGCAAAACGCGTTTTCCACATCGTTGAACGACTGCCCACGGAAGCTGTTGACGGTAAAGGCCAGGTATTCCACCTGCGCCGGCAGTTTTGCCAGCTCCACCAGGATGACTTCGTCATCGCCATCGCCTTCACCGGTCAGGTTGTCGCCACTGTGCACCACTGCACCGCAGCGAGACTTAAGCTGGCGGAACCAGATGGTGTCGATGGTATTGCCATCTTGGTCCAGCAATACGCAGCCAGCATCGAGATCGATGGCATCATTGCCGCCGCCGAACATTTTGCTCAGCAGACCGCCTTTCTTCTTGATCGGATCCCACCCCAGGCCAAAGTGCAGCCGGTTGATGGCAGATGATTGCTTGCTGAGCGAAACGGTCTGGTTCTTGGTTAATGACACCATGGTTTAAGTTCCTTCAAGTTGGTATTGAAAACAGTGATTTTTTTACACCAAATTCCATGAGTAGAAAATCATATCATGATGGTGTTCACGCACAACCCCATTTTTGCTGACTATCGGCTTAATTTTAGTTAAGCCTATATTTTTAATGCTTTTATTTTTTTCACACCTGGTAACTTTTTGGCTACAAAATTCATTTTACGCCACTTTTCAACGTATCTTTTCACTTCTCGACTGACATCATGTTATGATTGACATCGCCATCGGGTGGCCTCAACCCACAGCGATCCTTTTAACCATCAAGCCTTGAACGGTAAAAATCAAAAAATGACACTCAAAATGTGGCTTATGGAAGGCTTATCTTCCCAGCGGGATATTATTCAGGGCATCGTTTCATTGGTTAAGGCCAAGCAAACTGCCGTGACGGTGGTTGCCTCGCACCGTAATGAACGTAACGAAATCCTCTCCCACGCAGACGTCGCCTTGCTCGAGCCGAAAGAAGACGAGCTGCGATTGCCCTTCATTCTGTCTACGGTGGAACAGTGCGGCATCCAGGCCATCCACACGGGCCGCAACACGCAGTGGTTCGAAGCCCATCGCCAACAGATCGAGGCTGCCGGTGTCACGCTGACCACCGGTGCCACCAGCCAGGCCATGTTTGAGCTGGCCGATGACAAAGTGGCATTTGCCCAGGCCATGGAGCGACAAGGGCTGCCGGTCGTCCCCTCTCTGCGCATTGAGTCGGTGGCCGAGCTGCGCGATCTGATTAGCCGTTCCCCTTTCTCTGGCGCGCAGCTGTGCGTCAAACCGGTGAAGGGTATTTATGGCATGGGATTTTGGCGTTTTGATGAAAGCGTGGGCCCGATGGCCGCCTTTACCCATCCGGAAAACCGCAAAGTGAACCCACAGCGCTACCTCAGCGCGCTGGCGGACGCTGGCGAGTTTGAGCCGCTGGTGCTGATGCCTTACCTGCCTGGCCCTGAATACTCCGTCGACATGTTGGTTAATAAGGGCACGGTTCTGGCTGCCGTCGCACGTAGAAAAGAAGGGGCGCTGCAATATCTGGAAAACCACGGCGAGGCGTTTGAACTCGCTAAAGCCTGCGCCACCGCAATGCAGGCCGACGGCCTGGTCAACGTGCAAACCCGCAACGACGCCAGCGGGCGTCCAGTGCTGCTGGAAATCAACCTGCGCCCGTCTGGCGGTATCGGCTATACCCGTTTCAGCGGCGTCAATCTGCCGGGCCTGTTCGCCCTGTATAAGCTAGGCGTAATGAGCCAGCAGCAAGTGATTGATGAGGCCAAAGCCGCATTCTCCCCAGCGATCGTCCGCTCTATTACCGATGTCGTCAGACATCACCCCGTGCTCGACAACCTGCTGGTGAAGGACTAACCCATGCTAAATACCTATTCCCGCACGCTGTCCTGCGGCACGCTGAAAGTAACCCCAACGGGCGGCACGATCGCGCTGGATGAGCTGTTTGACGTAGCCGAAAGGCGCAACCCGAAACGCGCGTTTCTGTTCGTCAGCAAAGTGCTGGGCCGCCATATTCCGGTGAAGCCGAGCGTCATGCGCGCCGTCTATCAGCAATTGGCCGCGCTGTTCCCGGCCTGTGATCAAGGCCCGGTGCTGTTTATCGGCATGGCGGAAACCGCCGTCGGCTTCGGGGCCGGTGTGTTTGACGAAGTCCGGGGCAGCGTTAGCGACCCGGTATACCTGACCTCCACCCGCCATCCGGTTGAGGGGGGTGAACTGCTGTGCGAATTCAAAGAAAACCACAGCCACGCCACCGACCACCTGATTTATCTGCCACAGGATGCCGAACTGCGCCGCCGAGTGCTGGAAGCCAAAACCGTCGTGCTGATCGACGATGAGGCCACCACCGGCAATACCTTCATCAACCTGCTCCAGGCTTTACAGCAGGATGCCGGGTTACACAACATTGCCCGCGCCATCACCGTCACGCTGACCGACTGGAGCGGCGATGCGCTCGCCCAGCGCAGCCCGATCCCCATCCAGTATGTGTCACTGGTTCAGGGTGACTGGCACTGGGAAAAAAATCCCGAGGCTCCGGTTCCGGTGATGCCAGCCGTCAACGTTACGGCCACCGGCAGCGTGCCGATCACCGGTAAACAAAGCTGGGGCCGCTTGGGCATCTCATCGCCAAGTGCGGATCTGGGGCGCGATGTTCAGACGCATCCAGGGGAAAAATTACTGGTGCTGGGCAGCAGCGAGTTTGTCTGGGAGCCCTTCCTGTTGGCTGAACGCCTGGAAAAACAGGGTGCCGAAGTTAAATTCAGCTCCACCACCCGTTCGCCGATTGCCACCGGGTTCGCCATCCAGTCCGCCATCGCCTTTGGCGATAACTATGGGCTGGGCATCCCCAACTTTGTCTACAACGTGGCCCACCAGCAGTTTGACCGGATCCTGTTGTGTATAGAAACCCCTGCGGCCAGCGTTGATCCCGCGTTAATTGAGGCGTTAAAACAGGTCGCCCCTAGCGTTGAGGTCGTTTGCTATGAATAAGCCGGTCATTTTCTCCGATCTGGACGACACCCTGTTCCAGACGCGCCGCAAGATGGTCGATGAACTCGACCTGGCCCCGTATCGCACCGGCGCCTTGGATCGTAGCCTGGAGCCACGCAGCTTTATGACTGAAGAGCAGTCGATGCTGGTGGACTGGATGCTGGAACATGCCGAGCTTATCCCGGTGACCGCACGGGGAACCGAAGAGATTGCCCGGGTGAGCATCCCGTTCAAGTCTTGGGCGGTGACTACGCACGGTGCGGTGATCCTCAACCCCCAAGGGCAGGCAGACCCGGCATGGCAGGCACTGATGCTGGAAAAACTGCAACCTTATGCTGCTAACCTGCTGGCGATGCAGCGCAAGATCACCGAGCTGATGGCCGAACGCAACATCAATGGCTGGGCGCGTATCAACTATGAGTACGGCGACACGCCGGTCTATCTGGTGATGAAGCACCGAGATAGCACCCGCCTGGACGAGCTTTATGCCATCGCCGATGAGATTGAGCAGTTGTTCCCTACCCGCGGTTATTACGTCCACCGTAACAGCAACAACGTTGCCTGGTTGCCGACCGTGGTAGAGAAAGGGCTGGCCGTGACCTTCCTCCTGGAAAAACTGCGCCTTGAACGCGGCGTGTTCCCGGTTATCGGGTTAGGCGACAGCCTCAGCGATCATCGTTTTATGAAGCTTTGCACCTGGTTTGGCCTGCCGCGCCAGAGCCAGTTTGCCGAAGCGATCTCCCGTCATATTTTCGGAGAGCAGTAATATGTCTGATTTTGTGCCCTTTTCCGGCTCATACCTGCCCGAGGACGTTCACTTTCTGCTGCAACCGGTAGAAATGGCCATGACGCCGGTCGATCAGAAAGAACAGCTGATCCAGTCCGGTGCCCGTCACTACTCGGAAATGTTGAGCCAGGAACCGGAGCCGACCCCTTCACACCTCGACCTGTTTGCCCGCGCACTCGATCAGGGGGCGGGACGCTTGGCAAAAGAAGTGTCTATGCTGGCCCTTGCGCTGATTGAACGGTTCGGCGATACGCCAATTGTGCTGGCCAGCCTGGTGCGTGCCGGTGTTCCTCTGGGGGTAATGCTCCAGCAAACGCTGCGCGCCATGGGTAAAGAGTCGTATCATTATGGCATCAGCATCATCCGCGACCGGGGCATCGACTCGCTGGCGCTCGACTGGATCGAGGCACGTCACGGCACCGAAGGGATAGTGTTTGTCGATGGCTGGACGGGTAAGGGGGCCATTACCGGCGAACTGATCCGCTCCCTCAACAACCGGCCCGGCTATCCTGCCCAGCCCCGCCTGGTGGTGCTTGCCGATCCCTGCGGGTGTTCGTGGCTGGCCGCCAGCGACGATGACTGGCTGATCCCGTTTGGCATTATGGGCGCGCCGGTTTCCGGCATGATCTCACGCTCTATCTGGACAAGCGAAGGCCTACACGGCTGCGTACAGTGCGATCATCTCGCCCAGTTTGAATGCAGCCGTCTGCTGGTGGATACCGTGGCACAGTATCGCGCGACGCTAAACACAGCGGCGCTTGAGCCCTGCACACAGGATGCAGAGAGAAAGGCTTACCTGAAACAACAAAGTGAGCAGGTGGTCAGCAACCTGGCTGAAAAATATCAGGTTGCCAGCATTAACCGAATTAAACCAGGGATCGCAGAGGCTACGCGCGCTGTGCTACGCAGAGTACCGGATCACGTCTTGGTCCGTACGGTAGACGATCCCGACGTTGCGCTGCTGGTCTATCTGGCGCGCGAAAAGGGGCTGACCATTACCGAAGTCGGTGATGAGATCGGGCAGTACCGTGCGGTGACAATTATCAAGAAGGTGCTCTAATGAACCAACGACTTTCCCCTTGGCGGCTGGGTGCTTCACTCTATATGCCCGCCACCAGAACGGATATCGCCGATACGATCCTCAAGAACAAGATCGCCGGTTTACGCTCGCTGATCGTCTGCCTGGAAGACGCAGTCAGCGACGAAGATATTCCCCAGGCGCTGGACAACCTGCGCGAACTCACCCAGACGTTGGCCCAGGCCAAGGCCGCGGAGGGCAATGACCACTGGCCGCTGGTGTTCGTACGGCCTCGTCATAAAGAAATGGGTAAACAGCTGCTGGCAAGCATGGATTTCAGCGCGGTGGACGGCTTGGTGCTGCCCAAATTCACGCTGGCTTCGCTGCCTTACTGGTGGAACATGATGCAGGACTCGCACCTGTGCATGATGCCCACGCTCGAGACAGAAGAAGTGTTTGATGTGGTGCAAATGCGTGAGTTAGCCAATACCCTGCATCACCATCCGTGCTATCGGCGCATCATCGCCCTGCGTATCGGTGGCAACGATCTGATGAACGTGGTGGCACTCAGAAGGCCGCGCAACCTGACGCTGTATGACGGCCCGATGGGCTATGTGATCAAAATGCTGGTCGCTGTGTTTTCTCCGCGTGATTTCGCCCTGACAGCACCGGTTTGTGAGCATATTGACGATCATCAGATTATGGATAGGGAATTGGCGCTCGATATCGCCCATGGCCTGGTCGGCAAGACGGCGATCCATCCGAATCAGATCGGCAAGATCGAAAAGGCGTTGATGGTGCAGGCCAACGATCATACCGATGCGCTGCGGATCCTTAACTCCTCGCAGGCGGTGTTTAAATCGCAGGGAACCATGTGCGAGCCGGCAACCCATCGCCGCTGGGCGTCAGAAATCCTGGCGCGTGCTCAGGTATATGGCATTGCCAACGAGCCATCTCAGGAAAGCCACCGCTTTAGCATCAACGCAGGCAGTCATTAATCATGCAACTCAATACGCGACAGGCACGGATCTATAAGCTGGCCATTTTACTGAGTGCGGGTAAACCCGTATCCGCAGACAAGATCATCACCGAGTTAGACTGCTCGGGGCCAACCCTGACACGCGTGCTTAAGGAATTGAGGGAATCCTACGAGGCGGAGATCAAATACCGCAAGGCCACCCATTCCTATCAGTTGACTGCACCTGGGAACTTAGACAAGAAGACGTTTCGCCGTATGCAAGATGCGCTGGCGGCCAACTCGGAGCTGAAGACCAGCGAAACCGTCAGCCGGGTCTATCTGGATAAAGAGAAGAAGAAAGCCGTGTCACTGTCATTGAAAATGTCGGTGCTGCGCAAAATTGACCGCTTATCCAGAGTGACGGAAACGACCCGCAGCGAAGCGGTGGATATGGTTGTCGAGCGCTGTATCGACGACCTGGTACGCAGCATTCAGGCCAGCAAACAGAAGCCGTAATACCCTCCCCCTCACCCTAACCCTCTTCCACAGGGAGAGGGGACCGATCGAGTAGATCTGAAAGCTCGGTAACGCACCTTGGACAAGGGGACGATCGAGTTCACTGAGGCTCCCCACTTCCAGAAGCTACACAGACTAATCCACAACGCAGGACAGCTCCCTCTCCCTGTGGAAAAGAGGACGGTCCGTGCTACAACTCAACGACATCCTCTCTATCAGCCCTGTTACAGATCAACTCCCGTACCCGACCACAACTCCGCGCTGGCTCCCACTCCCTGTGGGAGAGGGTTGGGGTGAGGGGGCGAAAGCGATCGCAAAATCAGCAAATCTACTCCCGCAAACGAGGGTATTTCTGTTGAGATAACGACCAGAACACTTATTATGTTAATTCGGCACTCAATAAGGGAATACGATGAGAAGACTTCCGGTCTATCTGCTACTTGATACTTCGGGCTCCATGACGGGCGAACCCATTGAAGCGGTCAAAAATGGGGTGCAAACGCTGCTCTCCACCCTACGACAAGATCCCTACGCCCTTGAAACCGCCTATATTTCCGTCATTACCTTTGATTCTTCCGCACGCCAGGCAGTGCCCCTCACCGATCTGCTGAGCTTCAAGCTGCCAGAACTGGTGGCCAGCGGCACCACCGCGCTGGGTGAGGCCCTCTCACTGGTCGCCACCAGCATCAGCAACGAAGTGCAGAAAACCACCGCCGAGACCAAAGGCGACTGGCGCCCGCTGGTGTTCATCATGACCGATGGCTCGCCAACAGATGACTGGCGCAAAGGCGTCAGCGACTTTAAAGCCGCCAGAACCGGCGTGGTTGTTGCCTGTGCCGCTGGCCACAGCGCCGAAACCAAAGTGCTACAGGAAATCACCGAGATCGTGCTCCAGCTGGATACGGCGGACTCCACCTCGATCAAAGCCTTCTTTAAATGGGTGTCGGCCAGCATTTCCGTCGGCAGCCAAAAAGTCGAGTCAGGTAAAAAGGAAGTCATTGGCCTGGACGATTTGCCACCACCACCACCCGAAGTTAACGTTGTGCTATAAAACATTTTCAAGGAGATTTTATGTCAGTCAGTTTGCGTAAAGGACAAAGCGTCAGCCTGCGTAAAAACGAACACGACCTTTCCTCAGTCACCATTGGGCTCGGCTGGGATATCAATGAAGAGAAGAAAGGTTTGCTGGGTGGTCTGTTTGGCAAGAAAGAGCCGGAGTATGATCTCGACGTCATCGCCTTCCTGTGTAATGCCCAAGGCAAAGTCGCCGACCTGGGCGATGTGGAAAACGGCAGGCCTTCGCTAGTTAACGGGGACATCATTTTCTTCAACAGTCAGCGCCATAAGTCTGGCCACATCTGGCTGACCGGCGATAACCGCACCGGCGCGGGCGACGGTGATGACGAGCAGATCATCGCCCAGTTGAACTCCCTCGATCCCAAGTACGAAAAAATCGTCTTTATCGTGCAGATTTATAACGGCCAGGAGCTGAAGCAGCACTTCGGCAAGGTGCAAAACGCCTTTATCCGCGCGGTGGATGCCAAAAACGTGGAGATGGCGCGTTTCGATCTTTCGGGCGGAGCCGCCTTTGATGGCCAGCGTTCCATGCTGTTTGCCGAGTTGGTGCGTGAAAGTACCGGCTGGAAGCTGAACGCCATTGGTGAACCTTCCGAGTCCGACTCCTTCGTGTCCCACTTGAAGAACTATCTGCCATGAGAAGATTACCCGTTTACCTGTTGATTGATACCTCCGGGTCGATGCGCGGGGAATCTATCCATGCCGTTAACGTGGGCATTCAGTCAATGATGAGCGCGCTGCGCCAGGATCCGTATGCGCTGGAAAGCGTGCATATCTCCATCATCACCTTTGATAACGAAGCCCGGGAATTTATCCCGCTAACCTCATTGGAAGAGTTCCAGTTCAGCGACATTGTCGTCCCCAGCGCGGGTGGCACCTTCACCGGGGCCGCGCTTGAGTGCCTGATCAAATGTGTCGATCGGGATATCCACCGCTCCGATGGCGATCAGAAAGGCGACTGGCGGCCACTGGTCTTCCTGATGACCGATGGCACCCCGTCAGACAGCTATGCTTATGGCGAGGCGATCAAAGAAGTCAAAAAACGTTCCTTCGGCTCCATTATCGCCTGTGCGGTCGGGCCGAAGGCCAAACATGAGCACCTCAAGCAACTGACCTCTCAGGTTGTGGCCCTCGAAACTCTGGATTCAACGGCCTTTTCCGGCTTCTTCAAATGGGTGTCGGCCAGCGTCGCGTCAGGCAGTTCCAGTGCAGGTGTTAACGCCGGGCAGGATAACCTCCCGCCACCACCACCGGAAATACAGCTGGTTCTGTAGCCAACAGGCAAAGCCTCTACCCGGAGCTTTGCCTGTTTTTTCATTGCCCCCTGACGCGCATTGCAAGAAGCATCCGCCTGACGAGGTTTTTAACCATGAGAAGACTGCCCATCTTCCTGGTCCTGGACTGCTCAGAGTCCATGATCGGGGAAAGCCTGAAGAAAATGAATGATGGCCTGCAAAGGATCGTCAGCGACCTGAAAAAGGACCCCCACGCGCTTGAGACCGCCTGGATATCGGTAATCGCCTTCGCCGGGGTGGCAAAAACCATCGTTCCGCTGGTGGAGGTGGTGTCGTTTTACCCCCCTCGCCTGCCGATCGGCGGCGGCACCAACCTGGGCTCGGCATTGCGGGAACTCACCCGTCAGTTGGATCAACAGGTCAGAAAAACCACCCAGGAACGCAAAGGCGACTGGAAACCGGTGGTGTATCTGCTCACCGATGGCCGCCCAACGGATGATACCGCCCCCGAAATCAAGCGCTGGAAAGAAAACTACGCCAGCAAGGTCAACCTGATCGCCATCGGCCTTGGCCCTTCGGCGGATATGAACATCCTGCGGCAGCTGACCGATAACGTCTTACTGTTCACCGACAGTCAGGAAGGGGATTTCGCCCAGTTTATTAAGTGGATCACCGCGTCTGTCTCTGCCCACAGCCGCAGCGTGGGGGAGGATGCGCCTCCGTTGCTCACCCACACCGATCACATTGTGCGGCTGGCCAAAGACGATATTGCCAGAGCCTACGACGAAAACTGCGTCACCCTGACGGGCCGCTGCAGCAAGTCACGCCGCCCTTATCTGATGAAATACGAACGCCCGGCCATCAACCTTTCCTCGTTGGATTTCAAGCTCAACATCAACGGCTTCAACCTCAACGGCTGCTTCCCGATCGATGAGGATTATTTTGCCTGGAGCGACGAATCGGCATCCACCATTCAGGTCAATACCAGCGAACTGCACGGCGTGCCGGGTTGCCCGTACTGCGGCAATGCCAGCGCCTTTGCGATGTGTAGCTGCGGCAAGCTGTTGTGCGTCAACGGGCCCGATGACGTTATCTGCCCATGGTGCGATAAGGGGCTGACGTTCAGGGAAAACGGCGGCGACTCTGATTTCGACGTGACGCGAGGGAAAGGCTGATGCAAGACGTGGATAAACTGCGCCAGAACGTACTCATGCTGATCCTGGCAGAAACGGGCGCAACGACGGATGACGCCCAGCTTGCCAGCCTGCAAGCCGATGATGAGATCGGCACCTTGCTAACCAACCTCATCACAAAAGTGACGGCCAAGACCCCCGCAACGGTTGAGACAACAGAAGCTCCGCCGTTGGTTGCCAATGACGATACCTTGGCCGACGAACCTAAAGTGGTCCTCACCAAGAGCGATGACATCCCTGTTGCCGCCCCACAAACCGCAGATCTGCCAACCCCTGAGGGTCCGTTTGATCCGCTGGAAGTGCAAGGAGATGCCACATTGCCTAAAGAAAACCTGAAGCCAGGCCAGATCCCGTCCGGCACCGCTACCCCGATTAGCACACCGCAGAACATTCAGCCGCAGGCAAAAATCAACGTGGCTAATGCCCGCACCGGCGTCCCCTTCCACTCTGAAATCGATATCGTGCTGGATGATGGAACAACCGCAGAAGTGCTGGCCGTCGCGTTCGCCAAAGATATCGGCATCACCTTTGATCCGGCGACCTCTTCACTGGCTGGAACGGCCACCGAAAGCGGCGACTTTGACATCACGGTCACCTGGTCTTGCCCTACTGCGCCGCAATGCTCCACCCAAGTGCCCTTTATCGTTAACCCCGACCCGCGCAGCCTGTGGAAAATCCTCGAGCCACCTGCCGATTCGCGCTATTTCAAACCGCATATCGCCCATCAGCAGATCCAGGGGCCTGGCGTGAATATCGTGGCGGCCAGCCGCAGGGGGCGTTCACACGAGCATGCAGGCACCTTCCGGGACGATGACTTTTATATCGCCAGCAATTGCGATACCGGCTGGAACGTCATGTTGGTAGCTGACGGAGCCGGTAGCGCTAAAAACTCTCGCGAAGGTTCGCGCATCGCGACTCAAACCGTGGGCGACTACCTGACTACCCTGTTGAATAGCGACAAAGGGCTGGAACTCAAAGCCTGCGTTGAAAACTGGGAAACCGACGATCAGCGGATAGTCTGGGAAGCGTTTAATCGCCTATTCCGCCAGGCCGCGATCATGGCCGTCAACACTATCAGCAATGAATCCATCCGGGCCGAAGAGAGCGCCAAATCCTATTCGACCACGCTGCTGGTCACCGTTTCCTTCCGTACCGGGGCCGAGCTGTTCGCCGCCTCCTTCTGGTTGGGCGACGGTGCCATTGCGGCCTACGGGCCGGTGGGTAAAGTACGCGTACTGGGTACGCCAGACAGCGGCGAATATGCGGGCCAAACGCGTTTCCTGGATGCCGATGCCGTGAACGATGCGAACTTCAGTAAGCGCATCAGCATCGGTAAATGGACCGAGGTCTCTCATCTGGTACTGATGACGGACGGCGTCTCCGATCCCCGGTTTGAAACGGATAACGGCCTGCAAAATAGCCAGAAGTGGGATGAACTGATCGCCGAGCTGATGCCCTGCCTGAGCGATCCCTCGCAGCCCGCAGAGCGGCTGGCCGAATGGCTGAACTTCTTCTCCCCGGGCAATCACGACGATCGGACCCTAATCGTGGCGTGGTGAATGGATTGGACTACATAGCGGGTGAGTAAAATGGCAAATATTGTTACCTGTACCACCAGGGATGGCGAAACCATCCAGTATGTCGATGAGATCATCGGCTCCGGCTCGATGAAGGACGTCTACTTTTCGCCGGACAAGTCATACGTGGTGGCGTTCTATAAAAAGCCGCAGAACGAGCAGGCGAAAGAGCGCATCGAGATGATCACAGGCCGTTACCGGCAGAACATCTTTGAGCAATCCGGTGGCGATTACTGGCAAGGGCTGTTTTGTTGGCCGACCAGCATAGTGGAACACGACGGCAAAATCGGCATCGTGGTGCCCACCTATCAGAGCCACTTCTTCTTTAAGTACGGCTCCAAGAATAATGACTTCCTGGGGATTAAAGGCCGCGAGAAGGAAGGTAAATGGTTCGCCAGCGCCAATAACCAGAACAAGTTCCTGGATCCGCGCGAACGTGGCAACACCCTGAATTACCTGAAGGTGTGCCTGCTGCTGACCAGAGCCGTCCGGCGTATGCACGCCGCTGGCCTGTGCCATAGCGATCTGAGCTATAAAAACGTGCTGATCGACCCCGAGCAAGGGCACGCCTGCATCATTGACGTCGACGGGCTGGTGGTGCCAGGCAAATATCCCCCAGACGTGGTCGGCACGCCGGACTTTATTGCCCCGGAAGTGGTGAAAACCAGCCATCTGCCGAAAGAAGATCCGCAGCGCATTCTGCCAAGCATCGCCACCGACAGGCACGCGTTATCCGTCCTGATCTACATGTACCTTTTCTTCCGCCATCCACTGCGCGGCGGCAAGATCCATGACATGGACGATGAGATGCGCGATGAAGCGCTGGCGATGGGTGAGAGAGCGCTGTTTATTGAGCATCCGACGGATCACAGCAACGCGGTCAAACTCAACCAGGTCAGCCCTTCTTCGCTGCCTTGGGCCGATCCGCAGAAAGTGCCCTACACCATTATGGGTCCCTACCTGACGCCGTTGTTTGAAAGGGCGTTTATTGAGGGCCTGCACGAACCCACCAGACGGCCAACCGCCGATGAGTGGGAAACGGCGCTGGTGAAAACGGTCGACCTGATCCAGCCGTGCCAGAACGCTGCCTGCGAGCAGAAGTGGTATGTGTTCTCCGGTAAAAATCACCCGGCTTGCCCGTATTGCGGTACGCCGTTCAAAGGCAAACTGCCGATCCTGAATCTTTACTCTTCGCGTAAAGCCGGGAGCTTCCGCCCCGACGATCATCGCCTGATGGTATGGAGCGGCCAGTCGATTTATGCCTGGCACGTTAACCGCCTGGTCGCCCCCAACGAACGCACGCCGGACGCGCAGAAAAAACGCGTGGGCTATTTCGTGTTCCATAACGATCAGTGGTGGCTGGTGAATGAAGGGATCGGCGGGCTGCTCTCCTTGCCGGATAAAACCCCGGTGGCGATCGGCGACAAGCTGGCGCTGAACGATGGGGCTCAGTTCGTGCTTTCTACCGAGGAAGGCGGTAGGCTGGTGGTGGTGCAGTTGGTGGCGAACTAGCGGTTGGATGAGTGATGCCCCCTAATAATTTTGCTTGTGGCGATCGGGGGCATTCAAGGCTACTTGTTAGCGTCGGTTTTCCACTGTAGTAAACCGGCAATATCCTTTTATATTGAACCTGATAGTTTTTCCCATCACTGGCAGTTGTTCGGTAAAACCGAACAACTGAATTTTCGACCAGTTCACCGTCTTCAAATATATTCGTGATGTGTTCGCTGATGGTCGCTTTAGCTTTGCCATATAGTTCGCAGATCATTGCCTGTGATAGCCACAGGGTATCGCTTTCAAAGCGACATTCAACACGCACTTTTCCATCGCCGCTGGCAAACATAACAAATTCGCCTGCCGGGGATTGGGTGAAGTGTTTATCTGTCATGCCGCCTCCGCTTTACAATGCTGTACCGGAACAAGGCCGTGGCATCACCCTCAACATTCTGCTGATTGACCGCCTGCTGCGGGAACTGGATCAACGCCTGAGTGCCCAGATGGATGCGATCCTGCATGCTCCGGCGTTTCAGAGCCTGGAATCAACCTGGCGCGGGCTGGCTCTGCTGGTCGATAACATCCCGTTTCATGAAAACATTCAACTGACGTTGCTCAATGCCACCCAGGAAGAGCTGCTAGCGGATTTCGAATTCTCCACCGAGATTACCTCCTCGGGCTATTACCAGCATGTCTATTCGGCAGGCTATGGCCAGTTTGGTGGGGTGCCGGTGGCGGCGGTGATTGGCTGCTATGATTTCACCCCCGGTGCCGCCGATATCAAACTGCTGCACTACCTCAGCGTGGTCAGCGCCATGGCGCACGCGCCGTTTCTTGCGGCGGCAGACGCCACCTTCTTCGGCGTTGATTCACTCGCCGAGCTGCCCGCCATTCTTGACTTGGATGCGGTCATGGCTGCACCGACACATCTGCGCTGGCAGGCGCTACGAGCAACTCCCGATGCCCGCTATCTGGGGCTGACCGTGTGCCGTTTTTTGCAGCGCGAGCCTTATACCCAGACGTCACAGCAGGTCAGGCAGTTTGTCTATCAGGAACAGGTCACTTCCCATCAGCACCTGCTGTGGGGCAACAGCGCCTGGTTACTGGCGCTCTGCCTGGCGGGCAGCTTTGCCCGTTATCGCTGGTGCCCGAATATTATCGGGGCGGAGAGCGGCGGGGCGTTCCGTAATCCTGCTGCCATTCCAGCACGGTCATGCTCGGCGTGGGCCGCAGAAAATAGGGCCACAACAGGGTCAGCATATGGTGGGTGAGGTTAGGTAGCTGGTCTGCCAACTGCCCCTCTAACTGCCCGGTCATCCAGGCCATGCCCTCCAGTTGCCGCTCCACATCGGGGTCGTGGTTGGGTGCGGTCAGGAAGGAAACCAGCGGGGCATGTGTTTGTTGCAGCACCTCGGCAGCCTGGTGTAGCGCTTTGCGCCGACGGGCTGGAGGGAATTGCCGATGTTTATCCCGGTTCATGCTGTAGACATCCTGTCTTGGAGGTTATTTATCCAGACGCCCGGTCAAGGCGAGGACGAAGTTCGAGCCCATGTGTTTGAAATGCGGCTGCACATGCAGTTGTGTCAGATACCAGCCGGGATCATTCGCGACTTCCTGCACTTCAATGCGTGCAGCACGTAACGGGCGGCGGCTGCGTACGCTGGCTGGCGGGTTCTCCTGATCGGAGACAAAGCGTTTTAACCAGTTGTTGAGCTGATGCTGCAGGTCACCCCGATTGCGCCAACTCCCCAGCCGCTCACGCTGCAATACCTTGATGGTGTGCGCCAACCGGGTAATGATAAACAGGTAAGGCAGTTGCGCCCCCAGTTGGTCATTGACCCGGGCGTTCATCCCCTCAGGCGTGAGGTCGGTGTATTGCGGCGACTGGATTGAGTTGGCCGAATAAAACACCACGTCCTGCCCTTGCTTGCGCACCCCAAGCGGAATAAACCCGGCCATTGACAAGGAGTACTGCCACTGGTCCGACAGCAGCGTCTCGGTTGGGATCTTTTCTTGCCAACGCCCCAGCGCCGCATAGTAGCGGGCGGGCAGGTTACCTGTCGGATCCCGCGCAGGCTTGCCCCCAGATCGCCAAGGGGGCCACGGTGGTCAGTATCCCGCTGCCGGTGACGACCGGTAAAGAGACGCTGCGGTGCCATTTTCGCACCTGCCGTGATACCCAGCTGTGGCCGTTACAGGTGCAGGCGGTAAGCCGCGAGCAGCGGCACGGCAATGACAGCCTGTGTCTGCAACTGGTTACCACGGCGGATCGGCCGCTGGATCTCACTAGCCTGGACGGCCTGCGGCTGTATCTGGGGGAAGACCTGCACACCGGGCAACAGCTGCATTTGTGGCTGAGTGAATACCTGAGTGGGGCCACGCTGGAAGTGGGGGGAAAGACGTGGCCGCTGCCTGAGCTGGCGCTCACCCCGGTCGGTTTCAACGACGAAGAGGCCCTGCTGCCCTGGCCACAGAATGCCGATCCCGGCTATCGCTTGCTGCAGGAGCACGCCTGTTTCCCCAACGCCTTTTTATTTATGGACGTGACGGGGTTCCCCAGCCTACCTCCGCTATCAGCCTCTCACGGCTTTACCCTGCGGTTCACGTTCTCCCGACCTTTACCGTCTGCCCTGGTTATCAACCGCCAGACGGTGCGCCTGCATTGCACGCCCGCCATCAACCTGTTTAGCCATTACGCTGACGGGGTCAACCTCGATGGCACGCAGTCAGAGCTGCCGCTATTCCCCAGCGTGCGCCATCCCGAGGATTACGACGTGTTCTCGGTGGATGAAGTGACCGGCGTATCAGTTCTGAGTGATACCCCCCGCCACTACGCGCCGTTTGAACGCTTCAGCCAGCAACAAGACGCGGGGTATTACCACGTGCGGGTCCAAGGGGCGTTTGACTCGGAAGGCGAGCTCTATCTGTATGGCCGGGTGCTGGCACGGTTCCTGGCCCAGCGTGCCAGCGTCAACCATTTCCATACCCTTACCGTGGTTAACCAAGATAATCAGGAGTGTTACCGCTTTCTATGATCCCCAGTGCAGAGCAGGAGCAGCAGCTCCAGGTTATCGCCGATAACGTTAGCCAGTATGACTTCTACCGCCTGGTGGAAGGACTGAACCGGCTGGCAGGCCTCGATCCGGCCCGCACGCTCGGCCTGCCGCCGAACCGGGAGGCGTTGCGCTTTACCGCCGCCGCCGGGTTGGGCTATGCCGCCAGCGATGTGGTGGCGTTGCAACATGAACCGGGTGGGCCGCTGCGCCTGGAGGTGAGTTTTCTGGGCCTGCAGGGCAGCCAGTCGCCCTTGCCCTATTACTACCTGGATGACATTGCCGGGAGCACGGCGCAGGGAGAAACGCGGCTCAACGATTTTCTGGCGGTGTTCAACCATCGGCCCCTGTCGTTGGCGCACCAGATTTGGCGCAAATACCGCTATGAGATCACCTTCAAACCGGGAGGCCGCGATGCCACCTCGGGGCGTATTTTTGCCCTGATAGGCCTGGGCCATCCGCAAACGCGAGAGCAGTTGGGGATCAACGCCGAAGCCATGCTGGCCTACGCCGGTCTGCTGGCCTCACCGGGCCGCTCGCCGGAGGTGATCGCCCGCCTGGTCGGTCACTTCTTTTCACTCCCGGACGTGACGGTACAGTCTTGTATGCCCCACGTCATGACGCTGAGTGACGAGCAGCAAAATCGCCTGGGGCAGGTCACCGCCGTACGCGGGCAACGCCATCAACCCCGGTCGCTGCTAGGGGGTAACTTTGTGATCGGTAGCCGGATGCGCGATCGCAGCGTCAAATTTCAACTGTCGATCAATGAGCTCACGCAGGAACAGTACCTGTCGTTTTTACCTGACGGTAAACAGCACCGCCTGCTGGTCAATTTTGTCGAGTACATCCTGCGCGAACCGCTGGTCTGGGATCTGCGCCTGACGCTGGCACGGCATCAAGCCGGGGGGCTGAGGCTCGGCGACACACAGCGGACCCAGTTGGGGTGGACCACCTTTGTGGGGCAGCCCGAAGAGAAACCCTACACCCTGTTGCCTGTGCGCAGGTAGCCAACGTCAAGGATTGATATGAACTTTACCGATCATCTCAGAGAGGAACATGCCTTCCTGCGTGCGCTGGCGGACAAGGTGGGGCAGGAAAAACCCGCACTGGCCGCGCAACTGGGCCGCCATGCGGGCGATCCGGACGTGGAATGCCTGATCCAGGGGGCGGCAATGCTGAATGCCGGGCTGCGTCAACGCCTGGAGGACGGCTTCCCCGAGGTCACGCAGGGGCATCTTGCGCGTACCTGGCCCTTCCCCCTGCGGCCTATTCCGGCCTGTGGCGTGGTGAACGTCAGCGCCAAAGCCAGTACGCTGGATGCGCCGTTAACCTTGCCCGCCGGAGAATCGCTCTCCCTGTTGTCCGACGGACGTGCGCAGGTGTTCCAGACCTGCCATGCCTTGACGCTGCAGCCGCTGGCCCTGATTGACCGACAGTTGCTGGTCACCCACTCCCACAGCGAGATCCGCCTGACGTTTCAGTACCAGGGGCCGGGTGGCAGTTGGCCAACCCAGCCGCTGTCGCTGTTTCTGGGCGACGATCCACAGGTGGCAGCAACGCTGACCCTGTGGTGTGAACAGCATCAGGACCGCCCCGTGCTACAGGTGGAAGGACGACAATGGGTGCTGGAAACGGTATTGTCTTCCCCACGGCCCACTGCGGACAGCCACCGACCGATGGCGACGATAGTAGGCTCATCACGGGTGAATAGCCCGAAGGTCAGGACCTATTGGTACCAGAATGACCATCTAGGCACACCGCATAGCCTGACAGATAGCCAGGGCAATACCGTATGGCGAGGGCAGTACAGCGCCTATGGGCAACTGACGGAGGAATGGACACCGCCAGACTCACGGGATGAACACCCGCAACCGAAGGTGAACAACCCACTGCGTTTTCAGGGGCAGTACGAAGATACGGAAAGCGGGCTGTATTACAACCTGAACCGGTATTATGATCCGGGTGTTGGGCGGTATTTGACGGCGGATCCGGTGGGATTGCTGGGCGGGTTAAATGGGTATGCTTATGTCAATGGAAACCCTGTGGGTTGGGTAGATCCGTTGGGGCTGTTTAAGGTAGACAGTAACGGATTTGAAGGGGTAGAGAAACTACAGAATGACCTGGTCGAAGTGTATAGAGTTCAACCTATTAATAATTCATCAGATATTCTTCTAGGTGGCGCTTTTTTGGATCAAAGATTAAAAGGTCGCAGCTTATTGCAAGCTAATAGAGAACGTCATCGTTTAATGAGACGTATGACGTCTGATGATCCTAGTGTCGCAGTAAATGCTATGCAGCAAGCTCAGGGAGGAAGGGCTAGTAGCCCAGTAATATCAACAACTCTTGATAAAGCTGGCGCAGAGGCTAATTTAGCTAAACTTGGATCAGTTGGTGTTCCTGCTGAGTTGATTACTATCAGAGGCCCTCGCTCAGGAGGGATTGACTTCAATCTAGAACTAATTCAACGTGGGGGTAGGACAAAACGGTTCGGTGATGAAGATATGAAAGAATTTGGAATCAAAGATTTATATGTTCCAGCTGAGGGTAAGAGTAAATCAGGATTCGAGATAATCGATAGAGTGAGAACAAAAGAATGAGTGAACTTACAGTTTTTTGGAAAAAAGAAGCCGTCGGTAAGATACTTGACCCGCAACCAGATAATTTCCATCTATGCGGAAAATGGCAACCTATAGCAAGTAATTATTTAGATGATTTTATTAATGACATACAAGAAACCGAAGATTCTTTAGTCTGCGTAGGAAGTGAAGAAAAAGGTTTAACTGGAGTAGTTTGTGCGGTACCTGATGAGTACATAGACGTTTTAATTAGAGACTCCTATAAGAATCTTCATGAATTATAGTAATAACCAAAGAGCGGTCCTCTGATCGCTCTTTAGTTGTAAGCCTAAACAAACCTTGAACGCTGAGAATTTCAACTCAGTAACGGCTAAGGATTATTTTTAAGTTAATCGTTCGAATAAGGAAGCACATTATCATTGATGATGATGTGCCTGTTTCTGATATCTCAACAAGGAAAGTATATATGGTTAAACATGAAGTTAATAGCTTGCAACTAGCGGCATTTTTGGACTAGAGCCTGCATCAAAATCATCTGGGGCAATTCGTCATTATTCTCCGCCAGCAAATAAAGCAATAGAATATGTTTATGACCCTAAAATAGGAAAATTTTCCGTAGGATGCCATAAAGATCCACCCCCTTATATTCACCTCATGAAAATGTTGCAGAAGCTATAAAATCAGATAGAACAGAAGTTTTAGGTGGAATGTTTAGACGAGGACAAAATGGGGGATTTCTTACAAATGAGCACAGTGGACACTATGGAGAACGCTGGACATTAGAACTTCGTGATAAATTTGTTAACCAAATGAAAGAGTACGGAATTGATGTCAAACATCAAAGGTGGAAAAATGAGTAATAGTGAAAAAAAACTGACCATGAGGAATGGGAATGGTATCTGCTTATTGAATGATGGGCAATGGGTCGTCATGTCCAATAACAAGATCCTCCCCCTTAAAACCAGCGATGACTTTTGGTTTTCCTTCCCTATTTTGGAATGCTCACCTCAGCCAACCAAGGAGAAGCTTGGTGATGATTTTCCATATAATGAACTTTTAAAACATGCTCTTTGTAGTGAGTCAAAATATTGGTCAAGCCTTGCATTGCAATGGCTAGAGCTCATCAGTTTGGATGAAAAAATTAAATTAAAAGAGATATTGGAACTAATTGTGTTGGATAAATCTCACCCCCAGCGCAGCCGACATTTAGCTAGGAAATATTTAAAGGATATGTAATTTATTTTTATATAATTAATGCAATAAATGAAGTAAAAAAACTGAATTACAGCCTTGAGAATGGGAGTTCAAACTCAGGGCTGAACCTCATTATTACACTACCAATACCGCCTGCACAGCGTTGATAACGACCTCGCCTAGGCTAATCTTACCACCAGCCCCAACGCTACCGGCCAACCCACTCCCATTCAGCCAAGCACAGTAAGAAAATGCGGAAAGCGGGCAGAATTACTACCTTAACCGGTGGGTGTTTGGTGTTATTTTCTGGCGGCTCTGATAGGGTTGGCGGGTGGGCTCAATGTTGATGTAAATCCGGTTGGTTGGGTAGAACCTCTAGGTTTAAAAGGACTCCCTAGGTTTGATAATCAAGCTATAGTAAATAGAAGTCCAAAACCTGAAATACGTAGGCACAAGAAAATATTTATATACCGAGAGACTAAAATGGAAATCCTATTGAATTAGCCAAGCAACGTGTTAACGGTCAGGATATACCGCTCCCTCATCTCGATGCTGAAGGAAGAGCGCACACGGTTCTAGGAGGTAAAGTAAGCTCGGAAGGTGGTGGAGTGTATAGACAGTCAGCTGAATTCCCAGAAAATACATAGCCTTTAGCTAATGGGCAACCCGTACCTATAAGCGAAGTTCACTGGGGGGATCATGGCAAGCCTCATCATCATCCAAACCCTCACCAGCACCCTTTTGTATTTGACGGGAAAATTTGGTTAAGAACGAAAGGTAACCAAATGCTTCCATTTAACACAGCAACGCAAGGGAAATAGTATGGATATCTATGTGGATTTATTTTTACCGAAGGGTAATGATGTTTGTCATTTAAAAGAAGACCTAATATCATGGGGGAGGGAGAGTTTCTCCCAATTCCCCAAAAAATATTCTTGGATGGATACACTGAAATTCGCCTCCCCCGACCACTCTCCATCATACGAGATTTTATTACCTCAAAATGTAGAGTTAGATAATTACTCAATATATTCAATTGACGATAATTCGATATATGAGTGGGAGCAGGATGTTAATAATCACCTAGTATCTAATAACTATTTAAAAAAATTCATCACCGATGAATTACCTAATATAGACTCATGGATAGCTGCTATTTCATTTGATGAAGACATCATAGACAACATAAAGAAAGTGATTTGCATCAATAATGTTAACGAACTAATAGAAGAGATAGAGAAAGCAATGAACTGGAATGATACCAATGGTTTTATTGCTTATAAAATATAACTTAATTTTATAGTTTATCCTTTAATAAATAATTAGGATCTACTAAGGGATGAACTGCTGTATTAAGAGTATATGATAGAACAAAGGTGAGGGGTTATTCAGCTTCCAGAAGGTAAAACTGGTTTGCAGGAGATAGCCCCTCCTCTTAAAGGATAGTCTCATAACGAAGGAAATGTCTCTGGTATTAGTCCATATACTTCTTGGCCGCTAGACCCTGCTATAGTTCGTTCCTATGCTCAGACTGATGGTATAATTTTGAGAGTTAAAGCTAAAGCGCCAAAGGGCAATGAAAATGGTACCAGGTTTTTTCTGATGACAAGTATTTTGAACAATAAGTTCTTATACAAGAGATTCGTGATAGCGGCATTGAGGTATTTAAACCATTATGACCATTAATTACTTGATAAACAGACTCCGGTGTTTTGATAATAAACCATTGTCTAAAAAGACAATTGATTTACTTTCGACCTCGATAAAACTGATCGAGGTCGAATATGATAAAAGTATAGCTATCAATGAATTTAAAATACACAAAAAATATCTTGATAAGGCTGGCGTTAAATACTTTGGAATTAATGAGCTAATAGATATACTGATGAAAACCCCAGATGAGAGAATATTAATTCTAAATTGCCACAATGAAAATCATGTATTAAAAGTTTTTATGGATCTAAATCATAATGTTATTGGTGTGGTTGGATTTGAAAAACGTAAAAGAACTCCAGAAGAGATTGAAAGGGAAATGCATAATTTAAGAAGAACGTAGATTTAGGGCTATACCTAAAATACCATCATCATCAATGGATGATTTGTTGGCGACTGGAAATATTGGTGGTGAAAAAATGAGTGCAAGGAGGTTGTTAACTATGTTACATGAACTAACCAAAGACGACCATGGTTTCATTAGGTTTGTTATTGGAAAAATTCAGCTTCTCAAAAAAAGCTTTGTACGGTATAGCACTAAAACGTGGTAAAGATCTGGGAGAGGAATGTACCCCTAAAGCTGCATTGCAAGCATTATAAAAACACCCTGAGATTGAGCAGCATTTCAGAGATACTTTTCCGTTCATTGATTTTTAAATTACCTCCCCCCTGTTCTTATTAATTCTAACATGGGGGGCTTGGGGCTGAGTTTTACGGGGAATGACAGAGGGAAGGCAAACAGGCCCGCACGGTGCGCCACTGGAGGAACCAACCTGCCGAACCTTGACCAGCATTTTCTGTGGGATGAGCGACCCGGGCTGTCACCGTGGTCCATCAGGACGGTTCACGGGAGAACTAGCAACATGACACCCACTTCCGCTGCCGGGTGAAAAAGGTCAACCTGGACGGGGCGCTCCACCGCACCGATTTGCGGCTGGGCCTGATACTGTATCCGAACGCACCGATTTGCTTCCTGTTACTTTCGGTTGGAACCCAGAAATGTGCCAGGCGCTGTGCGCCACCTCAATACCGACAACAAATTGGCTTCCGATTATCGTAGACCGTTGATAAAGTGACCGACGGGTAGACGAAGAGAAACCAGCATGGTCGAACGTATTGATTACCAGATTGAAAAATATAGCTTCGCGGAAGTTAATGAAACGCCGCGTATTGCGCAGCAATGGGCTGAAGTCCTCAAAGAATGCCGTCAGGTGCGGGCTGGAAGTACCGAGCGCCTGCGCATCGCATTGCTGAATGTGGATTATGTCACCAGCTTTGAACTGCCTTTTCGTTTGCTGTTGGTGCGTGCCCCACAACTGATTGCCGAGCTACGGGATGAACTGCAACTCAGTCAGAAAAGTGCCGTGTTTAACGGCAAGCGTTTTGGCTGTGTTTACAGCGTGAAGGCTGATTTGAGTAAAGTACCGGATGAATTTCAATACCGTCTATCAACCCGCATTCGCAGGGAAGTATCGTCAGGCGGAACCGCAGAGCCTTACCGGGAAATTGCCAGGGAAATAAAAATGCCGCGCGAGCGGCTTAAAAAGGCGCTTGAGAACGGACTCGCGGTAACGGCACTGGATGGTCTGTTTTGGTTCGGTATGCAGCGAATCGCAGCCGACGTGGCGGTACTCAGAAAAAAGGGGATGCGTATTGCGACCTCAGAGGTTCAGGCATGGGACAGTCTCACCGCTACCCTCCGCCCCATACCGGTATATCGCGGCGTCTGAAATGCTCATTGTCATTGTTATTATCGTTTCCTGGTGTGCATTTTCGGCGATCACAGGAGTCGAATTTGATGCCTAACAATATGATATAAAATGGATTATTTAATATGGATAATTGAGTAACCCCCACAAGAACCCCCAAATGCTTTTGCTTACGGAAATCGTGGGGTAGGCAGGCTACTTTTTGGGGTCGGTTTCCCACTATAGTAAACCGGCAATATCCTTTTCTCCATCGGCTTTTTAACCGGCGTTACTGCTCAGCAAAGTGGGCGTATCCACCCTCCGCTTTTTCATCAGTCGTTTCTTGGTGATCTTTCCTGCACTTTCCATGACCTCACGTTCGTTAAATTGCATGAACTGATTCAGCTTAACCTACCTGTAACATAGCTTCACAACCCACATGCTACATCAGCCATTGCAGCCAGTTGCAAGTCCGCAATGAGCAAAAATAGACATTAGTGCTTAATAGACTTTAGGAATACCGTTTTTGTTAGTTGCACGTAAATTGAATATTTCTAAAGCTTGGTCGTAATTTATTTTATGCTTTCCGTGTGGTGTAGCCTGAATGAAAGTGCGCATCTCTTGTGGAGAGAATGAGAAGTTTGATGGTAAATTTAGCATTCTTTTTACAACACCATCCGTGGAATTGCACTGACCACATATCAATGTTTCAGGAAATCGAGTTTGACCAGGCTCAAAAAAGCCAATAGAATGATCATGGTGTTTATGCAAGGCCGCAACCCAACCCATAAAAGAATGTGGTGTATTCGGGAATCTTTGGGTCCATTTCATGATCTGAAATTTACTGCGTCCACACGCAGGACAAAGCCACTCATCACCAATTGAGTTCCATAACTGATAATAATGAAGGCCATCATGGCTCTGATAATCTTCGTGTGTTGGTATTTTTATTTTCATAACATATTAACTCTATAATCAGATAATTAACTACAGCAATGATTTGTTAAATTTATATTTTTCAGCAACATATTTTGCAGAATTCTCAATATATGGAAACACAGTGCTTTCATTAATATTAAGAATGTCAAGTTCTTTGAGTATTGACAATTTATTAGTGACTGTAATTCTGGTTACAGTAATCTCAGGAGTACCTTCTTCATTCATAACTGCATCAAGTCCATATAAAATAAATGCACCCGATTGAGATGAAATACGAGCATTATTTTTCTTTCCTTTTACGCAGATTATTTTTCGTAGGTCATCAGGTATGATATTCATTTCGAAATATGATTTTTCTTCTCTTATAAAATGAACCAATCTTTTTATTGACAATTGACCATTAAAATCTCCCTCGTCAAAATTAATGTTATCTTTTTCTACCTTAGGTAGTCTAGCTAAATTAGCAATGCAGCTGGCTACATCAGAATCAAAATATTTCACTTCACTTCTCGCCATTGAAAATATTATTACTTCACCATCTTCATCATATGCTGATTTACATGCAAAATAAAGGGCTATTAATGGATTTGAAGTTATGTCCAATAACCTAGTAGGCAGTGAATAGTGTTGCATTCGAACAAGTGTATCTAATGTATTTTCATCGGATTGGAAATCCGCTGAGTTCGATACCATTAGCTCTTTATATAGTATGTGCTCACTTTCTAAATATAAATAATTCCCATCATCATCCTTCCTAAATAAAGAAGGCTCTAGCTTATATTTGACTTTATTCGAGTGCCCCCTGTAAAAAACTTCTGAACCAGGTTCTCTTTCAGAGAAAAGCACTTTAGCTATGAAACCCTGAACCGTCGCAACCTTTGGGTTTGTAGACTTTTTGGCAGAAGGCCTCCCTAATTTATCTGGCCCCCGTATCTGCTCTTGATTTAATATGCCAGCAGTTTCAAGGCGCTCATAAAGGTCTTCATCTTTTACAGCCCAATGGGTTCTATTAATTTCCCAATCACGAATATCAAGTAATGGTGCTATTGGCTTAATTTTATCAAATGATATTGGGGGGATATTCTGATCAAGTTCAAACTCTACAAGTAGTTTTCTTCCTCTCTCCTTAATTGAAGTGAGTTTTCCAACACGAAGGTCTTCTTCATTGCCTTCATATGAGAACAAGCAAGGGTATCCCTTCAGAGTCCCTATCAAATCAGAGGTAAGAGATTGAAAAACAACAGCAATAGACTCTGTTGTATACTCCAGAAATCGACTTCTATCAAATTCGTAAGACATCTGATCCCAAGCACCTTTGTTTGCCGTGACTAAAAGGTTGTACATATCAGGATAACCTCAAAAATTTACTTATTAATCATAATGATAGCTAAAACATCAAAAGGTCATGACTATCAGTACCAATCGTTGGAAAGACATTTAAGATTTATACTCCGAATAATCGTCCGAAACAACTGAATAACCTTACCTTGTCTCTGGATTTAGTTATCTTCGTATCAAAATTAACACATATATGCTCGCATATGATGCCCTACTCAACGAGGTTTACACTTTCTACGAACGGAAAAAAGACTTCAGCAAAAACTTGTCGTTGGCATTTTCAATCAACTTTGTGGGGTTGGCACATGGATACAAACACTCATAGATGAGGGTATTGTGATCTGTGTCATGCTCGGAGTATGAATAAAACGCTTTAAACGCATGCTCATCAGTAGTGTTATCAAGAATGATGAAATCATAAAGCTTATAACAACTGGTCACTGCATCAGGATTTAACACATCAATCTCTGTGAAATACAGCTTGCCATTTTCAAGAGGTGTGTTGGTCGTGATAGATTCAAGCTGGCATGGGTTAACGGATAACCCACTGTAGATCTCGACAGTGTAGATGAAATTCTCGCCATCGTATATGCAGCTTTTTGGGCTAATGAGTGTGAACTTGTAGAAAAAATTTCTGATTTTTGCATCGAATCGGTAATTTAACAGACAGAGGTTTTTATAGCATTCATTCACCCTGACTGAAGAATTTAAACTACCATGTGCAACCTTATTCCTGATTTCATTCGCGTCCTGCAATATATTAACCAGCTCTACATCAAAGTAAGAGTTGAGCTGTTTCGGTAAGGAGTCTTTGTGATCCGTCAGGACATCAAGGATCCGATTGTGTGCCACAGCCATAGTCATCTTTTTGAGCTGTGCTTTCTTTTTGAAGTAAAAATCATCGTTGAAAACCATTATCTCCTGAGGAGTTAGCTGGCCAAATGCTAATGAAAGCAACAGATGACCGAGAACCTCAAAAAACAGGAGTAACGAATGGCATTTATCCTTTCTATTCTCTCCAGAACTGAATTGAAGGAAAAGAATAGCCAGTGGATGAGGCAGTCGTTGAAAGAAGTAATGATGAGCTGACTCTTTCATATAGTCATATTGGTCCAGCTTTTGTCTGTCAATTTTTAGGGTGAATAAAAACTCCTGCCTAACATTAGCGAGTTCATTTTTTCTTTTATCAAGGATCTCCATCGCATAGATAACCTCTTCTTGGAAGGTTTTGTCAAAAATAGGGATCTGTGAGTTCAGCATGTCATATATTTTAACTAAGGATAACCCATTATTTTTACTATGTTTTTTTAAAAGAAGCTGACCATGCTCACTTTCAAGAAATAGATTAAAAAATTCCGGATTAATCGAAGGGTCAAGTGACAAACGTGGTAGCGCTCGTGATGATTTGACTGCCTGCGATTTAATCATTCTTTTTCGGACATCACACCAGGCAAGCTCACCATCTTTGTGAAATCGGATAAGATCTTTTAACGTGCGAGTATCGAACTGGTATTTGGATTTCAGAGACTCATCGTACTCCGACATGAGTGCCATAAAATCGATAGCATAGCCCACAGTACCGATCTTACCGTCGAGAGAACTCGTTGCTGCCTTGTCATACCATGCATCCGGAAAGCGGTTTTTCACATTGAGTGAAAAATATTGCTCAGCTGACTCGTTAAGAGGAATACGCTCATAAATGCGTAAACTCGGATCCGCTTCAATATTTCCATTTTTCAGACAAATCTCGGCATGAACATCTGACTCGCTTAAATATTTAGTAAGTATTCTGAACGTCGTAACCGGGATGTTATCTGGCAACGCCTGCCTGAATATATCTCTGGACAGGTATTTCTCGTCCATTTTATCTAATGCCGCAAGGATCTTGCATGCATCAGCTACATTGCTCCACTGTTTATCTGCTTTCATATCCTCAATACGTACTAGATCATGGGGATAGAATGCTAATCTTAGTGGGTGCTCAATAGTTATACGCCGATAGCCAAAATCTGATGTCCTGAAAATTTTCACATTTTTGGCCGGTATATTTTCTGCGTAAAGGCTCAGGATTTCATTAACATGCGCAGTACTCATGTGGCGGCGCTTTCTGCCTATTGCTTTACCCTGTGGCTCGAACATATCACTGGCATTGATAAGGATGACTTTACCAGTGCGCTCCCGTGGTTTATTTTTATCTAGTATCCAGAGATATGTTGCGATTCCTGTATTGAAGTGCATTTCCGCAGGCAAGGCAATAATAGCATCAAGGTAATCCTGCTCCAGAATATGGCATCGGATATCACTTTCTCCGCTACCCGCATCACCGGTAAAGAGAGGCAAGGCGGTTGTTATAATACCGGCACGGCCGTTCTTATTCATCTTGTGAAGCAGATGTAGCAGGAAAAGAAAGGAACCATCCGACGTTCGGGGCAAGCCTGGCCCAAAGCGCCCCACATCACCTTTCTGATGTTCATCCTTAACGCTCCGCTCTATTCTTCTCCAGTCAAGATTAAATGGGGGGCATGAAAGAACGTAGTCAAAACATTCCTGTGCAAACTGGTCCGAAGATAAGACATCTCCTAACCTGATGTTACTAGGGTTCTGTCCTCGTATCTGCATACCTGCTTTACAGACAGCATAAGACTCATGGTTGATTTCCTGACCATAAGCCTGGACAACGGCCCCTGGATTCATCTCACGAACGAACTCTATTGCACTTGAAAGGAACCCCCCACTTCCAGCTGTCGGATCGTAAACACACCGAATGCCCCCATCATGAACCAGCATATCATCATCGTTCGCCAGTACTAATGTAGTGACCAGAGATACGACATCGCGGGGGGTAAAATGTTCTCCTGCAAGCTCGGCGGAACTCTCGGCGGTACGGCGCACGAGATCCTCAAATATCAATCCCATATCCTCATCCTGGAGTACTTCTTCCGACAGTTCGATATTGCTGAAGTAGTTAACCAGTAAATCCAGTAATCCAGCATTATCAAGCTGCTGCAGGGTTACTGAGAAATTAAAGCTTTCAAAGATCTCACGCACTTCGCTAGTGAACGCGCGAATATAGTTTTCTAAATTTTGACGCGATGCGGTCCCGGTCAGAGTTCTTAGAGTAAAAGAGGATGTATTACTGAATTGATGTCTGGATGAGGTCCGCAACAAGGTATCTTCGCTCTCTGTATCAGACAGCTGACTCAGCAGTTCAGTTTCGGACATTGCTTTTCTTATAGGGTGAAGAAGACACTCTAGGCGGCGCAGCAACGTAAAGGAGAGGATGATATTTCCGTACTGAGACGGTCTAAAATTACCACGCAGCAAATCAGAGGCTGACCACAGTATCGTTGTCGTTGAGATAAGGTTTGTCATTGTTTTCACCAACCTAGAGTAGATGCGTCTATTTTCCATTTAACGGACTGTTTCGCAAGAGAAAAAACCATCTACATAGTGAACTGACTTCATAAAGTTGGACAATTTATATTACGCAACTATATGGATGGGCCTGGGTTCGGTTCTCTACCGGACTCAGGCCTTTTAGTTTCTACATTTATTCATTCACGGTTGTAGTATGTAGATGTACTCGACGATGAAATATCACAACTAACTGATGCTTAGACTCTTTCTTATTGAGTGATTCCGATTGCAGCGTGCTGAAGAAGCTTTCTATTACCGCATTTTCATAACCGTTTCCCTTTTGTGACATGCACTGTTTCAACCCTGCTTCTTTAATTCGATTCTGGTAGTGCGCCATCGGATATTGCTAGCCCTGATCTGAATGAAGCAGCGGATAAAGATCACAACCAGCCGCGCTCAGCGAACGACACTGACTCACCATGACCAAGAACGATATGGTCAAGAGTTCTCACTTCCACCAATGACAACGCTTCCTGCAGATGCTTGGTTATATGACGGTCAGCCACGCTGGGCTCTGCCACGCCAGAGGGATGGTTATGTGCCACGACGACAGCCGCTGCATTATGGCTAAGCGCCGTTTTCACGATTTCCCGTGGGTACACCGGAGTCTGGTTTATCGTGCCGATAGATACCGTCTCACAGGCAATCAGCCGGTGCTGGTTGTCCAGGAATAGCACCATGAACGCCTCATGTTCCAATCTTTCCAGTTGCAGCCGTAAATAGTTTTTGGTGCTTTCAGCAGAGGTAAAACTGAATGGCCTGGTTTTCAGCTTCTTTTCCAGGAGCTGTATTGCCATGGCAATAATACGTTGCTCTGTCGTATCTCTTTTCACCTAGTTGTTCCTTATAAGCAGCATAAAGCTCAACTCCCCGATGAAAGGGAGTTGAGCTGAGTTGAAGTTGATTTATTTTTTACATAAATGTCGTAATACTATGGATAACAAACCGAAAGGGGGAAACCATAAAAGGAAGGGGGTTTATGAAGTGTATTAATACGTTAGTATTAATACATCCTCTGGTGTTAAAGAGTAAGTAATAAAACAACACAGGAAGGTAAACACCTTCCTGATGGTAAGCAGAATAAATAATACCAATGATAAGCAGATTAATACATCAGGCCCGGAGGCAACAACCAACGGGCCGAGAGAGTCAGAAATCCAGCCCTGTCTTACAGTCAAACTCGGGGGTTCCCCAGGCTGGTAATGCAGTGGCTACCCCTTTCGTGGGCAGGTCAACCGTTTGGCCATCCGTAGTTTTGGCCTGCAGCCGGGTTGCCTTTCTCAGTGCATCCCAAGTATAGGTAAAGTTATTGCTGCCTACTCGTGAATCTGTATCATACGGCGTTTGAACCTCGGTGCCATTGACAATCAAATCAAAGCCCTGCTGGCTGTATGAGCCGTATTTCTTCCCTTTGAGGCTCAGGGTCATGCTGACCGGTTGGTCTTCACTGCAGGCGATATACAGCGAATCACCGCTTTGCGTGACGACCGTATATTCTGACACCCCTTGCCCCCAGCCACTAGACCATTGCCCAGGCTCACCAAAAGCATAGACACGCGTGGCTATCCAGAAAAGCAATAATAGAACGATGATTTTCTTCATAATAAAACTCCTGTAAAAGATGGACTGATTGACAATGCTCTTCTTAAGAAAATTAAGTAAAGAAATGAAGAGGCAATGTCATCAAATCACTGACTAAACATAGACAGAACTTCTTTTGTATAAAAACGATCCAGTGGCAATGTATTATCCTGCACAGAAAACAATCGTTCTGCCGGATACAAAAATTTGTAGCTAACATCGTCAATGACTTTATTGACGCTTGGTGTATTACTCACTTCAGTAATCACTTTATCTTTGGTGTTATATACGATGTACTCCACCGTTCCAGTGACAGTTCGGGTATCAGTCATACGACGGGCGGAGTTATTTACATTATCAATAAAGAGACGACTAGCATTGTAATTTGACATGCCTTTCGCCCTATCTTCGATTACACCCATAATACGTTTCATTCTGGCTTTCTCTTTGTCCGAATACACCACTGTGAGTTGCGCCTTACAGGTCAGTGAATTGACTGATGGGTTACTGTCTGTGGCATGAATGTTATCTAGCCTCAGAGTTAGCGAGTCCGGCGTCAGTCCCATACTACCGAATTTCTTGTAGGTACTAAGGTTCATCTTGTTCAACGCATTGCTGGTCACTATCTCATTGATAGAACGAATTGACTCAGGGTTATCACAGGAAAAAGCATCACCGCAACCTGACAGTACTGCAGAAGCCATGATTACTGCCGCTATTTTTCTTACATTCATTTCTTTTCTCCATAATCAAGATGAACAGCCTCCTTCCCGCCGAAACGGGAATGAGTTGTTACTGCATGTGGTAAATACAATATGGTGACTAAGATCACCGGATTATCGAATGGTGGTTACGGTGCCATCACCTCATCAGCCATTGAATTTATGTCATGCCCGATAAAGGTCTCTCGGGCAATATTGCCGATGATGTTGGTGGAAATACTGTCGAAGGTTCCGCCGACAATGCCCCCGGCCAACGGCACCAGTTTCACCAGATTGATGCCGCCTTTCTGGCCAAACTTGGTCAGCAGTCGGAAGCCAACGGCCCGGTTGATGGTCTTGATGACCTCACCCGATACGCTCCGGATTGCGCTTCGGGTAAGCTGCATACCGATTTTAATACCAGCTTCCTTGAGGATGTCTTTCGCTGCATTACCACACAGGCAGAGATACACAAAAGCGCGAACATTGTCGTCTTTCAGGTCATAGCCACCGATATAGGCAATTGCCGCAATCATCCTAATCTGGATGTACATCACACTGGTGATATTGGCAGGAATTGCTACCGGCAGCGTGATAGCTCCGCCAAGCCCGGTAACAAAACCACTGGTACCTGCTTTGGTGTTTTGCCAGCGGATAAGTGCGTTAACACAATCCACCTGGTTTCCTCCCTTCTTCATATAGGACTCGGCAATGTCTTGCGCCGAGTCCAGCCCCGTGACACCGTTTACCGCCTTGTCGTAAGCCCAATCCAATACCTTCTGAACTTTGCCTGCCGTGAGTGCCTTATCCTGTTCCATCTACGCCTTTCCCCCTTGTTGAAAGCCCGTTATTCCTACGATAGCGGGCTGTATTTCCCTGTATGTCGGCGTGCCAAAACGTACCTGATTGATGGGTTGCAAGATGAAGAAAAACCGAACGGCACCCAGGCCGATCTTATCGACGGATGAACGGCAAAGATAATCGGTTGTGTAGATCAATAACGAGAAACCGATCGTTGAAAACGATCAACTTTTTACAAATGATGGGATATTACGTGAACGCGTTACTTGTTGAATTTAAGCATATTTTCAGCCAACACCCACAAGGCACGGTTAAGCTTGATATCACCTTCAATGCCTTTCACTGCGCGGGTTCTAGCCTGTCTGCCACGGGCGTTGCGACCATTTAGCCCACCTTTGAGCATGTTTTCCTGCACACGCTGGTAGGTACTCCACAGGTCGCTTTGGCGGTCTTCCCAACGGCGTGGTATCAAGATTTGCTCTTCGGTAACTGGCTGGTGGTCTTCACCGTAGCGGTAACTCAAGGCTGCGTTGGCAAAGGCCCGTTGTGCCGGTAGCGTCAGAGAAGTGGTCAACATGGCTTCGCGTGAGGCCTCCACCTTGTCGAAAATCCCCAGCACTTCATAAGCGCCTTCGATAACCTGACCAACAACATCACCTTTATGCGGCACACGCACTTCGCCAAAGCTGTTGCCGCATACCAAGCCGTTGGCACACACAAAGCGAAACAGGCCCGGGATCATCTGGTAACTGCTGGAGCCATCGTGACTGTTGAGCAGGATAATCTCTGGCACTTCCTTACCAACAATCTGGTTCTCACGGCGTAGACGCAGCATGTGTTTGGTATGCTCACGCTTATCCAGGTCGCGTACTCGGGTCTGGCAGGCGAAGAAGGGTTGGAAACCTTCTTTACGCAGGTTATCCAATAAAGCGATGGTGGGAATGTAGGTGTAGCGATCGCTACGGGAAGCGTGTTTCTCTTCCGAGAATACGCTGGGCACATGGCTGGCCAATTCATCATTGGTTAACGGACGCTCACGGCGAATGGTATTCACCGCACCAAAGCGGGAGGCAAGACGAGTCATGATTTCTACTCCTTAATAAGGCATAAAAGCAGGCAGGCCTACCGAAAAACCGGAGGCCTGAAATGTGGTGGTTTGGAAAGTCTTTCCCTAGTGTTAACGCATAAAGCCTTCATTGGCCTTATGTCGTGAACTAGCGACGAGTGAAACGGAAGAACCTGACAGGGTATGAGAGCCAAAAATATTGCGGTACTGCTCTGTCAGTTGCTGTTCGGAACTAATGCCGTGGCCGCCCAGTAGGGCTTTGGCGTATAAAGCATCCAACCCACGGGGAAATGGCGGAAGTGATGATGAATCATCGTGCATGAGATGACCTATTTCATTGGGTGGAAACCACGTTTCACAATTGATACTGTGGCGCAACTCCCTTCAGTGATATAGGTGTAAAAATTTGTTGATTAAATATTTTTTGATATTTTTCTAGATGATACAATTATCCCGCATTGCTTATCGTTTTATTTTTGAGAGTCCTAAACTTTTACTTTGCCCAGGTAAATTGAAAGACTCTCTTGAGAGAGTATAAATGTAAAACTCAAAATCTTTCTTATCTCCCCTGTTCGTTCTGCATTTAGGGTCTACACTCATACCATTGTAGTCGTCATAAAAAAGTACTTTTCTCATACCATCACTACGGTATTGATTAACTTCATAAAGACATTTTTCACCTGCCACTCCACCTTTTGTTAAAAGTGGCCCAATGAAATTCTCGCTCATGGTAAAATGCCGCACACTTCCTGTACGCCCTTGCTTCTCAAGAATATTGAACCATACACGGTTAATCTCCAGCCCAATGGTGTGATTGAAGTCTTTTTCGTTAAAGTAGAAATGCAAATGCAAATAGGGGTGCCCATCCTGATGGCGCAAGAGCACCCAAAAATAGGCAATTACGTGAGAAAATAATGCCAATGTCTTAAGATTGTTAAATAACCTTTTTGCCATGTCCTTAATGACATCATCATGTAATAAATAATTACCAGCAGCCTCACTACTTTCTTTTACGTCGAGAGACAGGCAAAGAGAGCCCGCCTTTGGATAAGCCCTTAACACTTCATGGTGGTAGTCCCGCAACCTTCGATATGTCGCCATTTTCTTGTAAATGCATTGTCTCACAAGAGAAAGAAGTCTCTCCTTGTATTCTAAATCACACCCAAGAATAAACACTACTTTTCCGTCAATAATACCATCATAGACATAATCCAATTCATGGATAATATTTACAAGATCCTCACCATCTCTGTCCTTATAAAAAAGGCAGTAAGTGTTTGCCAGCGCATTTAAATGACTACGAACAGGCCGAGTATTTTTATGCGTAGCAGATTTCTGGGGGAAGATAAACCTAAAGTCATCCATCATGTTGTATACGCCCATCAGCTTCCCTTTCCTATATTCAGCCACAGTCATGGTCGACCTCATGAACTGTTACGTTATCACATAACAAACATTACTTGCTATAAATAATAGCATTACCTGCAGCAAATAATGACATAACTTGTAGAAATATCAAGGCTGGTAATCAAGTATAGCGTGGAGACAGTTGAACCACCTCCCTGGCCAACTCATGCAGAGAAAAACCGTGAACGTAAGCTTGTTTACATTGCGGGTTTGTTATCAAAATCTGCTGCTGATAGAGATGCAACACGTCGTTTTTTGATGCATCAATAATAATTCGATTGAAGAAACATCCATAAAAAATGAAAGGCAGGAGCCTGCATGCGTATTTTTTTACATGACTGACTGATGTGATAGAGAACATTGTGGCACAGTGGCATAAAGCGAAAAGGAAAAATCACGCTGTCACACCCCGTTCTCCATACTCTCAATCTCATGGGGAAAAACGATATGCAAAACAAGAAAAAAAGCCTGCTGGATGACCAACTAATCGACATGAAATTTATCGTTGAGTATACCGGCATGTCTGACAAATGGTTTTACAAACTCATCGCACTCAAGCGTTTCCCAAAAGGAATCAAGCTCGGCAGTAGCAGACGTTGGTTTAAAAGTGAGGTTGAAGCATGGATTCTAAAGCGCATTGAAGAGTCCCTCTAGTTACCAATAAAACAACCAAACCGCAATAAAACCAACCACCACATACATAGTTCTTTGCCCTCCCCCCTGAATATTATCACGTTCAAACAGACACTAACTTACCAGGCTTTTGTTTGGTGCGGAACGATATCATAGACACCACTATTTAATTTAAAACGTATCCAGGCACACACCAAATTCACCGTTGTAATTCGGGATTTTTTATTATTGAATTGACCAAATCATTCAATGATTACTTTCTGTTAGCTTGCTTGTACAGATATACAACCAGAATAGAAAGTTTAGAGCATATAACCACTGTCACATATACAGCTTACCACAATATAGCAGAGCCTCGCATGGCTCTGCTCATCTCACATAGCCCCACTAAACACTACCATTGAGGAATATAAAAATGGGTTTTAACTATGACCACCACATGCTGTTATCAACCAGTTCTATCGATGAAGATTCAGGTACACTTGTATACCTGACTCAGGACCTAAATTACCTGGAGGATTTGCTTAATTTATTCAACGACACTCAGCTTATCGCCAAATCAGAGTGTGATGAATTCAGTGTACATTACTCTCCATCAGCTCGTTACGCCTACATAAAGTCCAGCGCAACAGGAAAAAGGATATTTCTCGCACTAAAGAGACTTCAGTCGCTGAACGCCGTAAAAGATGAACCGCGCGAATATCATCCTACACTGGCAGCACTCCGAAAACTGTCTGACCAACACGATATTTCGCATCACATCGCAATGGCAGATAATACGACAGAGGCGATTGCACAGTTAACCAATCGCCTTAATGTATTCATTCGGCAATTCAGAGCAGAAATCACTACGGGACCGCATAAGCTTAAATTACGCAAATACCAAAAGGCAGCTAAGAAAAACCTAAAGGGTACTCTTCAGTATATCAACTCGCTCTCTGCGCAATACGCACGGCTGTTGGTTGTTCGGGTTGACTTGACTTATCTCAAGGACGCCAAGGCCATGATAACTGCAGACTTGGCACGTCAGCACCGGCAGCGTTTTTTCAAGAACCTGCAGGCACATCGCCTGTTTCGGGCGTGCGTGGGCTATATCTGGAAACTTGAGTATGGACGTTACAAAGGGTTCCACTATCACTTGCTGGTGTTTTATGACGGTGCCCTGGTTCGGCAGGATGTGACTCTTGCACGGCTGCTGGGTGAATACTGGCGAGACGTCATTACCGATGGGGCAGGTAATTACTATAACTGCAATGCCTATAAAGAGCGTTATCGAATCCCAGGAATTGGCATGCTTCACCATACCGACACAGTCAAACGGGGTGGGCTGAACATCGCCATTAACTATCTGTGCAAAGTCGATACCTACGCCCGCCTAGCGCTGCCAAACGGTGCCCGTACCTTTGGGCGAGGAGAGTTTTGCCCACCCACCGCAGTTCGCCGTGGTCGTCCTCGTTCGCCGTGAATAACGGCCACTTTCCTCCGCTCGACGACCTGCCATCCATCATCGGTAGTTCTACCCAATAAATTTTTATCTCCATGACAAGAGATATGAGAAGTACCTCCTCCATTTTTCTGCATGCCACTGATGCATTCCCAATGAGCCACTTCGTACACGCATTCACGATAAATCAAGCCTGGCAGCCTTACCTGCTGGCATAACTCTGAGCTTCCCATGAAAAAATACTATCAAAAGTGCGTTTACATCGACGAGTATGATGTTCATCTGCAACTCGCCACCTCACTGCTTCACACGCAGGAGTTCGGTTCTGAAACCGTATTAGCCACCAAGGACTACGATATCCTGGGCAACATTCGCGCCCGCCTGCAGGCTCTTCAATGTCTGCTTCAGGACGCACCGATAACAACCACTTCCCATCAAGGCCTGTTAAACCCTGTAGATACTTTAAGATACGCATTGAGGTTATCAACGCCAGGTCAGGCAGCGCTGTTGGCAGAAAAACGACCTCTCTACCGCCTGCTTCACCCCACGCTGGACCGGTTCATCCAGTTAGCAAAGCGCTACCACGACAACTACAAGCGTAGCAATGAAGGTTGTCCCATTTATCACCAGGACGCTGCCGAACAAACCCGTTGGCTGGAACACGTATTGGAGAACTTTCGGGAAAACACCGAGACGGTGAACTCCCCTTGCCAAGTACAAAACTTCCTGATGAAAAACGCACCCTACCTGCAGAAAGCGCGGCGTGTTGTCGATGCACTACTACAGCAATATAAGTCACTGATGATGGTGGGTATTGACCTCAGCTACGTGCAGACGGTCAAAGACGACATCACACCCACGCAAGTTCGCCAACACCGGCGTCAACTGCTGGCCATGTTGCACAACCATTCGCACTTTCGCCATTGCGCAGGGTACATCTGGAAGCTGGAACACGGCCCCATCAAAGGCTTCAGTTATCAGTTGGTTTGCTTTTTTAACGCCGCACAGGTAGACCTTTACGCCCGTATCGGCGTAGATATCGGAACCTGCTGGCAGACTGTCACCGAGAAAACAGGTCGGTCTTTCTGCCAAAGAGAACTCCAGGATGATTATTCCTACCCAGGATTGATGATGTTTTACCAGAGTGATACCGCTGCACCGGAAAAACTGTACCGGATATTCAACAACATGATTCAAACAGATACCTACGCCAGGCTGACTTTGCCCCACCAATTTCGCACCTTTGGCAGTGCACGGGTATTACCCCACCGACGGTAACTCCTGCATCGGGCATCGTTCCAGACCCACTCCGTGACTGGCGTGCAAATCGACAATATTCAGGTGATTAATCAGGCGCTTGAATGGAAAGCCCGTTGGTGGTGCGAGCTCAATTGACTGCTGCGTCCAGTAATACACGAAGGGATTGCCGTTGCAGGCAATCCCTTGTTCGGCAAAATGGGCTGTAACACGCAGGTATTTTTTTACAACACTCGCCAATTTAATGACAAAGCTTCCCCCCTCGTTTGCTGCTGTAAGTCAGCCTGATTAACCACGCCCACTATACGCACCGCCCTGTTGCGGACTGCTATCCCAGACACCCGGCGCGTTTATCAGCATCACCGCACCACGACGTCGTTCCGGTTATGCCCAATGAACAGGTATTTGCTACCGGATGCATTCAGGAGTCTTTCATGTTCATACAATTCAAGAAAATCACGACCGGCAGTACCGGGGATGGCAGTACCGTGTCAGCGGACGACCTGTCACTCAATCCCCAAATCCCTTATCACTGTACCAGTTGTGGTAACCCGCTGCGGCTCCACCTGACGCATACGGCAGGGCGATACTTTGAGCATGACCTTGAGCACTGCTCGTTCCAGACACTCGACACGTGCACATATTTACTTCCATCGTCACATTTTCAATCTACTAGACCGCTCACTCCCTTTGCGCAGGCAGTTCAGGAAAACAGACAACGCGACGATGACACCTTGGGTTTTCCAGGGCTGCAGCATTACTTCTGTGTGATGTGTGACCGTGACTATTATGGTAAAAAGAGCTGCCTGTATTGCGATGACACCCATTACACCACCGAAATCAGCAACCGGGACGCTGAAATGGTCACTATCGATACGACCCCTCTGGGATTATCCCCTACCGAACAGAATCGCTATTTCGCCCATCTGACACGCTCAACCTTGCTCCCTGTCGAGGAGCGTGGCGTGCTCTATCCCGGTGTCACAAGCGACCTGGACCGTCTGACCGAGCCCTATCTGCTGCTACATGACCTGTTATCCGGCATGAAGGCTATTCCGATGAATCCTTATACCGCGCATTCGGTGTGCCAGCGATTGATATCGGTCACGAACGATTGCCGCAAGCATCGTACGCTCCATCCAACCTTGCAGCGATGTGCTGAACTTATCAATCAAACTGAAGAGGACCAGAGAGGGAACAAAGCCCTTTGCATGAGTCTGATACAAAACCTGCGGATGGAATACCTCGGCAACACGCATCAGCAGGCACTGATTCACTGGTTGCAAAAGGGATACCAGAACCGACTGGCAGCATTTCGGTGGCTGGCTGAACTCCATACTAGCTCCCCATCTTTCGCCATGGTGGGGATTGAGCTTGCTTATCAGCAGACCGATACGCCGCTGGCTTGCATCACCGAGGACCTGAAGCATTTCCTGCGTGACATCCACACCCAAGATAAACTGACGCACGCCATGGGGGCCGTCTGGCACCTCGAATATGGCAAATTGAAGGGGTATTTCGTCCAGGTGATGGTTTTCTTTCCTATCGAACAGTCGGATACGGGCCCTGCCTTGGCGGTACTAATGGGTGAATACTGGCAAGAGACGGTGACACAGGGTAATGGACGTTACTACGCTAATGAGGCAGAACAAGAAGAATATCGTTATCCTGGATGTCTTTCGGTATTGCCCTATCCGCAGAACCATTCTGTCCGAGCCCCAAATGTTTTTTGCCTATAACAATGGCATCAGCGCCACCGCTCAGGAAGTGAATGTGGAAAAAAGCGAAGATGGCCTGCAGATAACACACATCCGTGATCTACAAATTGTCAATGGAGGTCAGACAACTGCATCACTTTTTCATACGGAAAGAAGAGATAAAGCAGTTCTGAAAGATATTTTTGTTCAGATGAAGCTTACTGTAATAGACAGCACTGAAAGTGATGATGTTGTTCCAAAGATATCTGAATATGCAAATACACAAAATCGCGTCAATGCTGCCGATTTCTTTTCAAACCATCCTTTCCATACGCGCATTGAAGCGTTCTCCCGCCGTCTTTGGGCACCTGCATCGCAGGGAGCACAGCGCGAGAGCAGATGGTTCTATGAGCGTGCTCGTGGGCAGTATATCGACGCACAAGTCGGGCTTTCACTCTCCGGGCAGAAACGTTTTAAAGCTGAGAATCCTAAGTTACAGATGTTTACGAAGACTGACCTCGCCAAATTTGAGAATGTATGGGATGACCATCCGAAGTGGGTTAACCTTGGGGCGCAGAAAAACTTCGCACGTTATGCTGAAAGAATTGGGAGAGAATGGGCTGAATCATCAGAACAGTTCAATGAATTTTATTTCCGCCGTATCATTGCACGGGCTATTATTTTCAGAACCGTTGAGAAACTCATATCAGAGCAGTCATGGTATAACGGGGGCTATAGGGCAAATATTGTTGCATATTCAATCGCTGCACTAGGCAGAGTATGCAAGAGAATAAATAAGAACATCGATTTTCAGAAAATATGGAGTACACAGAGTCTTTCCGCATCACTCGTTGAAGCCTTCAGGATAGCAGCGGAACATGTTAATGAAGATATCATTCATCCACCTGCAGGCATTTCCAATATATCTGAATGGTGTAAGAAGGAACAATGCTGGACACGTCTGGAAAGTACTCTTGATAAGCTCACGGAACTTCTCCCAGAGGCTTTTTTTGATACGTTGCTTTTTTATGAATAAATGAAACATGATATATAGTCGATAGTTAACGAAAGTCGCAATATTGTAATAGGTAAAGATCCAGTTATCTCACCTCGAGCAGAAACACATATCGTTTATTCTGCTCAAGGTGATTAGCCAAATGTATTTTTTGCGAAGGGCAGACTCTTGTCCAACTGGCCGTTTTTCTAGGTGGGAGGATGCTGTAGCAAAAAAAGCCAAGCAAAAGGTTATTCGCTTAGCTTTGGTCGGAAGACCTGAGTAGCTTAACCACTCATCACTATCATGATCGAGTATTACATCTAATATCTGAATTGGCGAATAAAAATTCATGTCGCATTCTCTACCGAATTAACGATATCTTGCTCCATTTTTATATTCTGCCATACTATTGCGTGAAATAACGTTGTGATATATTGTATTGCATGCTTATTTATTAATGAAAAAAACAATTCAGCATCGTCAACATCATCTAAACTTATATTATTTTCATTAGAGTGAGAAAAATGAAAAAACCTGTTCCTTAAGGTTATCAGGAAAGAGTGAAACATTGAAAATGGGATTGAAAACACATCAGGTTCACTGTGGTTTTCAGCATACGCCTCTTGTTTTTTTAAAGGAAGTATTTTTCCTTTTAGTGTATTGAATATTCTTTGTTTAAAATTTTCATCACCAATAATGTTAATATCAAAGGAACTATCTAGTAATTCATCATTTTTAAAGACCTCTTTAATAAAATTGCTCAAGAACTTAAGCTCACCAGTATTTTCAGATGAACCAGATGAGAACCATGCCCTTAAATTATTAAATGTATTATGATAATTATCTGTCAAAGCGCTATAAATCATTGGAAATGCATACGATATATTTTCATATGCCCTGTAAATATGTACAAATGCAAGTGTATGTTTTTTTAATTGAACATTATAAACGGCACTACATATCTCTTGATAAAATGGCTTGTAGAAATTTCTATTTTTGAATTTATTAACTTTTATGAATGTTTCATAATGCTGAAGTGTCCCACCTTCCTCATAACCATTCAAAAAACCTAAGTAATTTTGAGTTATGCTATCATTCTCCTGATGTATTTCCGTGTTTCCCTCAATATTTTCGGTAGTACTAGTTTCCATCTCATTTAAAGGGAAAAAATAATTAATTTCAAGATCAACTATTGTCTCATATGCTTTCATTTTACATGTCCCTGAAAGCAAACGAAAAATCATCAATAGCTCAGATGAACCTTCGTCCAGTTTAAACATTGAACTATCAGGTTCCGATATCTCAATAAGTTCAATTTTCATCCCCATGATTAGTTCGACTCCGTTTCTTCAATAAAATAACCTAAAATCTCATCATAATCATCACGGAGTACATTGGCTTTAGCAAAATATTTGTGACTCAAGTTGCGTCTAAATTTCCCTAAATTAACTTTTGAAGGGTTGATGCTAGCAAATGCTCTGTCAAAGGCTTCAATATGGCTTTTAAATTCTTCTACTGAAAGTTTTTCTATGTATGAATAGCCTTCAGAATATCCAACGGCAAAACCAATCATATTATTACTAACCCCAAACCATTTTTTATTTGTAGGATCGGCAGCCATTTTATCCATAAATTTTAATACATCATCAAACTGAACCTCTTTTTCAATAACTTCATGGGACATTATTCTTCCCAATATTATTTCATCCATTTTTTCGCTAATTATTTTGTTATTTTCATTATTTACATTCCCAGTAAAGAATGCTAAATATGCTTTGGCCACATCAGCCATATCATAACTTCCTTCTACAGAATTTTCTGCCTTTTTCTTTTCAGTTTGTATTGTGATATTAACGGTTTGACAATCCAACATCTCCTCAGTTAAAACTTCAATCTGATGTCTTGGAGACATTTGTTTTTGCCCGTTATTAAGAGTAATCATTCGGTAAAGCAACATATCTTTTTTCTTGGATAAAATAATGCTCAAATATAATTTTTGACATAAATCAATGTTTGGACTCTCTTTAACGCCATTCAATGTATTTAGCCTTTGAATACCGTCTAAAACATATCCTTTAGATATGTTTTCATTAATGAAACTTTCTATTTTTTCAATATTAAGATCATCATAAAAATCATTTTTTGGTTCCACAAAAGCTAACGTTAACGCAGGCATTAAGCATCCATTTACTAAATCCTTACTTAACCTTTCATAGAACTTCTTATTCTGTAATTTTCTCTGTGAATCATATCGGTCTATCAAGGGGAATAGTTTTTCTATAGCAAACTCATAATTAGCTTCTGCATTGAGAACTAGGCTTTTTATTACTTTATCGTAGCCTATTGATGTTACTTTTATCATCATTCATTTCCTTTTTAGTTAAAATAATTAACTTACAGCAATATACTTTTTAAAATACACTCGAACGCGGGATAAGCACATAAGTTTTTTTCGAAAAAACAATTGTCTGTATAATACGCACATATCGGTTGCTAAATCCACAATTTTAACACTAAACACAAGAGAGGTGACTGCATAGCAATCTAACTGATTAGGGCATCGTCTTCAGGATATGCACTAAGGATATGTGTATTGAGTGACTGTGGCGGCAGGGAATGCATCGTAACCGGTATTGAGAACGTCACGCCATTGTTCGAAAAGATGTCTACACACCTCAGACGTTGTACCTTATTGATGGTGCTCTCACTCTCCAAGTTACGTTTACGAAACAATGGCAAAAAAACGCGAATCGATTAAAGCCAACAACGTCAGTATGATCACTGACGTTGTTGGCTTTTTTTCACCTTTCCATCGCACGATGGAGGTAAAGATGGCTAGCCATCTTTACCTCCATTTAGCTGATTCAACCCTATTATTTCCAGACACAACGCCCCCTAACCCCATGCTCTAAATAACTTTTCACAATAGTGCTCCACTTTACGTCATGCCTTGAACTACAAGGGTTATAAGCTTCAAACAGCAAGGCCAAGCACCAGTGCAGGGTACGAGAACACCATGACAATATAGTTAAAAATGAACCAAAAACATCAACTGTAGCGGTATTATGGAATACTATTTAGACTATCCATGTAATCCGCATACCACTGCATCATCTCCCGCCTACCGTCCAGATACTGCGCATGGTTGTAGGCTCCACGAATGGCATTCTTATCCACATGAGCAAGCTGCGTCTCAATCCAAGCCGAGTTATAGCCCTTCTCATGTAAAATCGTGCTCATCGTGTGGCGGAAACCGTGGCCCGTCAGCCTTCCCTTGTACCCAAGCAGCTCAATCACCTGGTTAACACTTTCCTTTGAAATCGGCTTCGTACGATCATTTCGCCCAATGAACACCAATGGGTATGCACCTGTGATAGGTTTCATTGACAAGAACAAATTCACGACCTGCTCAGACAACGGGACAATATGGGGCCGCTTCATCTTCATCACTTCAGGGGGGATTTCCCAAAGCCGTTTCTCGAAGTCGATATCCTGCCAACGAGCAAAACGTAACTCTTGTGTACGGACCGCTGTCAGCATGATGATTTGCGTTGCGGTTTTGGTGATGATGCTACCGGTGTACCCAGCGAGATCTCTGAGGAAGTGCGGTAACTCTTCAACGCTAAGGAAAGGGAAATTCGTCTTTTTCGGTGTGGCCAATGCTGTTGCCAAATCGGGGGCCGGATTGTACTCAGCACGACCGGTAACTATGGCATAGCGAAATACCTCCCCGCAGCGTTGCCGTACCTTACGCATTTTCTCCAATGCCCCACGCTTCTCCATCCGTCGTAACGTTTCCAGCAACTCCATCGGCTTGATTTCAGCAATAGGACGTTTGCCGATATGAGGGAAAATGTCTTTCTCGAAGGTATCGATAATTTCCTCACGGTAGCGTAACGACCAACGGTCGGCCTTATGCTGATGCCACTCGCGTGCGATAGCTTCGAAGGTGTTCGCGATAGAAAGCTTTTGCGACAGCTTTTCGGCCTTCTTCACTTCACCAGGATCGCCACCAGAAGCTAGCGTTTTGCGTGCTTCCTTTCTTTTCTCTCGCGCATCAGCCAATGAGACATCGGGATACACGCCGATAGAAAGCATCTTCTCTTTACCAGCAAAGCGGTACTTCAAGCGCCAGTACTTTGAGCCATTGGGTTTGACCAGCAGATACATGCCACCGCCGTCAGCCAACTTGTAGGCTTTCTCCATCGGCTTGGCCGTTTTTACTTTTATGTCCGTTAGTGGCATAGCATCTCCATTGATAGATATGGGCAGTGGCCTCAAGCGAGGTGCTGCCAGAGCAGATAAAAAGGGGTAACAACATGCCTACGGGGGTGCCAGAAAATAGCATACTTTTTTGAACCCCCTAAAGGACCCCCAAATATCACTTGATGTGGGTTGAGTTCGGTTGAACTCCGTAGACAGAATCATGGCTTAAAGCCAGTATACATGGGGTTTTAGTTGAATTCAGGAGAGTTTGAGAGACATCGAATGGCGGAAGATCACAGGAGTCGAACCTGCCCAGGACCGCTGGCGGCCCCAACTGGATTTGAAGTCCAGCCGCCCCACCGGGGACGAGGATCTTCCTCTGGAAACAGGAAGCAAGTCGCAGATTATAGCGCGAATCCCCCTAGCTGCTAAGAGGGAATTCAAGTTTCCGCGATCCCCTTCGTACACTTGCTCTCCCGCACAAAACTCCCGCCTTTTATCTGCTACCCTAGCCGAGCCCGGGTTATTAACCCGTACATTGCTGGAGATGCTATGACCAAGAAAGTTGCCGTCCTGCTGAGCGAAGGATTTGAAGAGGCCGAGGCGGTTATCGTGATCGACGTGTTACGTCGTATGGAGATAGAGGTAGAGCTGCTGTCCTGCCAGGATAGGCTGGAGCTGCGCAGCTATCACCAGATACGTATGTTTGCCGATGCTCTGTTGGAACGCCGCATGGACCAACTGTACGATGCCGTGGTGATCCCCGGTGGGCCGCAGGCTACCGCCGCAATGGCGGAAAACGAGCTGGTCGTGGAGTTTATCCGCCGCCATGATCGTGCTGCCAAGCTGATCTGCCCGCTGTGTTCTGCCGCCGCTCGCGTGCTGGCTGCCAACAAACTGCTGCAAGGCCGCCGTTATGTCTGTTCTGGCGATCTGCATCAGGAGATCGAAGATGGTACCTACGTGGCTGAAAGGGTTGTGGAAGATGGCAATCTGATCAGTGGCCAAGGGTTGGGGGCCGCGTTTGATTTCGCCTTCACCGTGGCCTACCGCCTGACCGGCGATCGCACTACCACGCAAGAGCAAGCCGTACATATCTATCACGAAAACTGGCAAGCCCCACAGGCAGTGCATTAATCGCTACTGCTGCTAACTAGGCGCGGCACAATTTGCGTTTTCCGGCTCCGATGCCGAAAGCGAAAATTGTTACCGCGCTTTCTGTTTTTTACGGCTACTCCTCGGTATTCAGGTACAACGTTTTGATCCCGCTTTTGCTACGTTTAGCAGCAACCAACGCATAACAATGACCTGTAACTGTTTTGCCAGATTAGGCGAAGCCGTGGTCAGTAATACCACGATCATCTGCACGCCAGTAAAAATCCCCCCTAACCGGCCCATCATTTTTGTTAACCACAAAATAGAAGTGCGGGAATAAGCTGCACCTTTGGCGAAGATTATTCATATTGATAACAACGTGGCTATTTTTTTGAATTTTTCGGGGCAAACATATTCGACCGTAGGAGCATAGTTGGTTGAAATAACCGTGACATCACTAATACTTGTTCCCCTGTAGTGGTAGGTAGTACATAATTACACCATGCAATGCCTTCACGGGATCTATGCTAAAAAAGAGAGGGAATTCTTTATGAGTATGCCACAAACAAAATCTGAATTAATTTCATATCTTAATAAAAACCTCGGTGAATTAATAAATGACCTGAATACAAGTTCGCCGGAGCTTGCCTCAGATAAATCAATGGAGAGACATGCGAAAAATAATAACGTTTGCTTAAAATCAGTATCGGAGTGAAATGATTATGATGAAAAAGAAAAACAATACGCCAACGCCCCACGATGCCACATTCAGACAGTTCCTGACCCAGCCCGAGGTTGCCCGTGATTTCATGGAACTACACCTCCCGGCAGAGCTGCGTGCCATCTGCGACCTTAACACCCTGAAACTGGAATCAGGCTCCTTTGTGGAAGATAACCTTCGTCAGTACTTCAGCGACGTGCTCTACAGCCTGAAAACCACTGCTGGGGATGACGGTTATGTCCACGTGCTCATCGAACACCAGTCCACCCCGGATCAGCACATGGCTTTCAGGCTCATCAGGTACGCAGTAGCGGCCATGCAGCGCCATCTGGAGGCGGGCCACAAAAAGCTGCCTCTGGTAATACCGATTCTATTCTATACCGGTAAGCGCAGCCCATACCCCTATTCCACCCGGTGGCTGGATGAGTTTGCTAACCCAGAGCTGGCCGGTAAACTTTACAGCGGTGCTTTTCCGCTTGTCGATGTCACCGTCATCCCTGATGACGAAGCCTTTGTACGCCAACTGGCACAGCGAGTGCCGCAACATGGGGACACACTGATGACCATCGCACAACAGCTTGAACAGAAGGGCATTGAGAAGGGTATCGAGAAGGGCATTCAGCTTGGTCGGCAGGAAGGGCATTCAGAAGGCGAGCGCGATGCTACGCTGAAAATTGCCCGTACCATGCTGCAGAACGGTCTCGATCGCAACACCGTCATGAAAATGACCGGTCTGACTGAAGACGAGCTGGCACAGATCCGCCACTAATCTTATTAGAACAATGTTCTAGCCTTACTGTCGGACCTTGCCAGTAGTCTGAATAGTCGCAAAGGGACTATTTTATGGTGGGACTATAACCTGATGATATAGCAAGGTTTGGCAAATAACGGCAAAATGTAGAATTGCCGTGTAGTCTCACCGCCAGGATATTACACAAAATTCAACGTAACGCGTTTAATTAAAATGAACAACTAATAATGGCAGGGTCTTATATCTCTCCGAAAAGGGGTGATTCGCTGTATTTTATTTGTCACCGTCATAAAAAGCCTCCCCACCAAGGAGAAGGCTTAGAAATAAAAGAGCCATTCACTGTTGCAGTAACGCCTTCATTGTTACCGCGCTTTCTGTTTTTACGGCTACTCCTCGCTATCCAGGTACAGTGTTTTGATCCCGCTTTTGCTGCGTTTTGCGGCAACCAGAGCATATAACGGGATGGTGAGCATCATCATCAATACCCCCCAGAACATGGCATTGCCTCCCGATCCAAACAGGGCAAACAGACTGTAGAGAATGCCAATCACCGCCAACGTGCAGTAAACAATGAAGCTCCCGCCTTTATTCAAGGATTTTGCCACCATGATGATCGGCAACGCGACCAGCGCATAGATATAGGGCAGTAAAGAGGCGAATACTGACATCAGCACAATAACCTGAAACTGTTTTGCCAGATTAGGCGAAGCCGTGGTCAGTAATACCACGGTCATCAGCACGCCGGTGAAAATCAGCCCTTTCATCGGTACATCGTTTTTGTTCACCACGGCAAAGAATTTCGGGAATAGCCCCTGCTTCGCCCCGGCCTTGGGGGCTTCAGACTGCAAGATCAGCCAGCCAGAGATCGAACCGAAACAGGCGATAACGCTCAGTGCGGAAACCACTTCCCCAGCGAACGCACCGAACATATAACGGGCGGCATCGGCAAAGGGGGCAGCGGAATTCACCAGTTCACCGTGCGGTACCAACCCCATAATCACCGAACAGCTGGTGACATAACACACGGCGGCAATCAGTAATCCCAACACCGTCGCCTTGGGGACGGTGGATTTGGGGTTTTCCACCTGTCCGCTGGACACCACCGCGGATTCCACGCCCAAAAAGCCCCATAACGCCAGGGAGGCAGCAGAAAGGATTGCCGAAGCGTCGCTGCCCTGGGTGCCATTATAAACTTCGGTGAACAGCGCGGGTTTGAACCAGAACCAGCCAATAAAACCGATGCCCAGCACCACAACCAGCATGCAGCAGGCGGTGAATGACTGGGAACGCCCGGCCACCCTTGCCCCCAAAGAAGCCAGAGCGATAAATCCCCAAAGGATGACAATGGCGGTGATAGAGCTGGCAAACGGATCTCTGAGCAGGGGGAAGAAATAACTCAGGTAACCCACACCCGCCACCAGCAGCGCCACGTTCCCTACCCAGGCGCTGATCCAGTAACAGATGGTGGTCTGAAAACCAATAAACGGCCCAAATGCGTCGCTGGCATAGGCAATAATGCCGCCATCACGCGGTGTCACCATACTGTTTTTGGCAAACACCAAAGCCAGGGCAATCACGCCCACAATGGTAATCAACCAGCCGTACAGCGAGATAGAACCAATAACCGCCAAGTTGGTCGGCAGCATGAAAACGCCAGATCCCATCATATTGGAGGCCGTCACCAGCGTAAGAGCGACCAACCCCATTTTTTTTACCGCGGCAGTATTAACGCAAGCCATAATATTTCCCATCATTGATTGAGCAGATGCAAATCTTGAAGGGGGTGCACAGCGCACCCGTGGGGGATAAAAGTGCGCGTCGATTAAAACATTGAATAAATCGGGGTATTTTTCGCGAGGTTGTTTTTACCGGTGAGGGGTTCCTCTTTTATGCACCTCACCCAATAAATACCGTCCTCATCAATGTTCACACCTTGCAATTCATGCTCAAAGCCGGGGAAACGCTGGCCGAAGGTCTGCAATGCAACCAGATAATCGACGATGGCCTGTGATTCAGCCGTGACTTTTTCACCCGGCATAATGAGTGGGATACCTGGTGGGTAAGGGGTGATCATGATACCCAATGTACGGTTGCTGATTTCAGCCACCTTAATCAACTCCGTTCTATCGGCGATCAGGCATTCATAGGCCTGAGAAGGCCTAAGAACGGGGATTGCCTCCGCAGAGCAGGCCAACTCGGCAAGCTCGGTGATTTTCAGCGTGATATTTTCCTGATGAATGGCACGGCATAAATCCCCCAGGCCAATATTGTTATAACCCGGGGCACTGGCGGCAACCTCAGGAAGCAGGGTTGCCAGCGGCGTATTGTCGTCATGATGCTGTTTGAACAGCATCAGCATATCGATCAGGGTATTCCATTTGCCCTGTGTCGATCCCAGGGCAAATAACACCAGAATAGTGTAGTCCCCGTATTTGGCCGGAATGATGCGCTGTGTATTGAGGAATTTTGCTACTACCGGGGCAGGGATGCCGAAGTTGCCCATTTCTCCCTGGGCGTTTAGCCCCGGGCAAGTGATGGTGACCTTGATAGGATCCAACATCGCATAACCCTCGGGCACATCACCAAAACCATGCCATGCATCCCCGGCACGCAACATCCAACAGCGGGGATCGTTGGCTAGCACTTCATTAGGGACCTGAGTAAAAGGCACCTTGTGACCTTCTTGCATTAAGGCCGTCGGTTGCCAGATATCGAAAAACCAGCCTGATGGGCCTTGCGTCTTGAGTTTGTCCGCCACGGTAACCAGCGTCTTGCGAAAGCTGATAGCATCATGAACAGCTTCATCAACCAAGGTTTTACCGGCCTCCCCCTCCATCATGGCAGTTGCCACATCAATCGAAGCGATAATCGGATAGAACGGTGAGGTTGTACCGTGCATCGTAAAGGTCTGATTAAAAATGTCATAGTCCACCGGTGCACGTGCGGAATTACGAATGTGTATCATCGAAGCCGAAGAAAAAGCCGCCAGCATCTTATGCGTCGATTGCACCGCATACAGCGTTGGGCCATTTTCGCCATCTGTTGGAACGTCCATAGCAAAACGGCCCCGATACAAGGGATGAAATTTCGCATAGGCGTACCAGGCTTCGTCAAACTTGATACGTGGTACCAGATAGGCCAACTTTGGCACGATGGCCGCCACGTCGTAAATTAATCCGTCATAGGTACAGTTGGTGATAATGGCGTAGGCCGGATACTGATCTTCCGCCTGATAAGCCAACGCGCTGTCATCAATCTTTTGCCGGATCGCTCTGGTCTCAAATTGATCGGGGGAAATCAAACCGATGATGCCAAGGCCATTACGGGAAGGCCGGAAGTAGACGGGGCTAGCCTGGGTGATCGTCAGCTCATGATTGACGGACTTGTGGCAATTGCGGTCAACCAGAACGATTTTGTCTTTCAGGTTAATCGAGTGGCCTACAATCTGATTCGATTGAGAAGAACCCCCGGTCACATAAAAGGTTTTGTCGGCTCCGAATAGTTTGGCAGCACGCTTTTCCGATTCGCTAGGAACGCCTTTATGCTCAAGCCAATCCCCCATTTCAGGCGTGGAGATACCGATATCGGCTCGCATCAGGTTTTCACCAAAGTAATTGATGAATTCGCGGCCTACCGGATGCTTAAGGTAGGCGACGCCCCCTTGGTGCCCTGGGCAATCCCAATAATAAGGGCTGTCCGAGGCATAATTTTTAAGCGCATAAAAGTAGGGTGGCAATAGGTTGTCAATGTAATGCCGCATGGCCAGGTGAATGCGGCCAGCAATAAACTTGGGGGTATCCTCATTGATATTGATGTGCTCATGAATTTCTTTAGTGATCCCCGTCGGTAAACGCCCCAACAAGGGCGTTCCTGAAGAGAAGAATATGGGTACGTGGCTGTTTTTCGCTCGCACAACATCAATGAGATCCTCTATAAACATAGAACAATGATTCTGGCTGGGCTCATCACACTCATGAAAAATGACACAACCGATACCAACTTCTTTTCGGGCCATTGCCAAAGCGGTTTCACTCGTATCGGCATGGATAAAATGGTGGTTATTTAATTCCAATTCATCCTGTATTTCATGCAGGGAATCATCCATCTTTACCTCCATATTGCTGATGGAGATGATTAATATTGGAAAATCAAAGTGGTTGGAATAACTCATTGTATAGCCTCTTTTTATCTGCACCATTGCAACATAGCCTGGCCATGCCAGATGATTAACGTCAGCTTACATAGAAAGAGGCCATAATAAACTGTACCAAAGGTACAGCTTTGTAATATGAATATTACTTGATGATATAGCAAGGCTTTGAAAATAATGGAGGAATGTAGAACTGCCATTGATTCTTTCTGGCAAGTGACATGAATTCCCGCGTAGAGCTACAATGCGCCTTAGCTAATATATTGGTTTTATGGAATTTTATGGTTCTGAGCGTTCTGTGTAGAATATCGGCAATTTCTTTCTCCGCCATGCCTTGTAGTAGCAGAAAAGCCACGAGCCACTCTTTATCCGTGAAGATTTCGCCGGGACAAACGGAAGTTAATTTACCGATGTCACCACCAGAGACAAAAAACCGGGGTGTCACCGAGTTGAGCGGCTTGATATGGCTGATAATACCGATAATATTCGCCTTATTGTCATAGTAAGGCATACGCTCACAATAGAAAATGCTGAAAACCCGGTTTCCTTCAATAGGGAAGATGCCAATTGCCTCTACCTTCCTCATTTCATCAATGACACGTTGATCGTGAATAGCGATAAAGGCTTGAAAAGGAGACAACGCTGAGGTTGTTCCTCCTTTAATGGGCTTAAGTAATAGAGCATACCTGGCATTGGTATAAACAGGTGTTTTATGTATATCCTTTAAACACCACGCCTCATCGCTAGACTCCCACGCAATCAAAATCTCTAAAGGGATAGTGAACTCTGAAGACTTTGATTTTAAAATAAGACTTTTCATGCTGCTTTGAGACATTTTCTCACCTTCAATCCTTGAAATCATTTTATTCCACTTAAGAACGTCTTGAGTAGACTCTAAAGAGGCAAGGTTTAAAGTCACTTTTTATGCCCAATCGCGAGTATGCCATAGACCTACTGTACTGCCCTCATCCTAACTCCCTGGCGAATGCGCCATCAATTAACTCCAGCCCATGACTACAGATCCCTATCAACGCTCTCTCCTAAGGCTGCAAGTTAGTCTAAAAATGATTTATTATTTATCTGCGTAATAAAAAAAGCCCTCTCCCAATAAGGAGAAGGCTTCATGAAAAAAAGAGCAAAATTTACGGCTGTAACAGGGCTTTCACCTCTAACAAAATAAACTCGTTATCATCCGCCACGTTGGGTTCGCGGCTAGAAGAGAACGGGAAGTTATTGTCGTTCCCCACGATGATATGGCAGCCATCCACCACATCGACATTCTCGATAGTGAAGAACGGGAAGGTCAGCACGCCGTTATTCAGCGGCTTGCGCGCCAGCTTCTGCGGGTCCTGAATGTTCAGCAAATCGATATACGCCAGTTTTTCTACCGGCTTGCCCACGTTGGCGTCGGAAAACGCCATCTTGTAGACCCGCTTAAATTTGGCGAGCTGGCTGAAGCAGTTATCCGTTGGCGCACCTGCCGCACAGGCTTTATCGGCGGTGCCTTCACCATTATCACGTTCGATCACCAGCCCATGGGTGGCGTCGATCATATTGAAATCACCGATGGCGTTCTGATTGTCTTCCAACACGTACTGCCAGCTGCGGCCAGTCCATGCCTGCTGTTTGACGTCAAATTCCAGCACCCGCAGGTAGCGTTTGCCCGCCAGGTTCTCAAACTGTTCGCCGTCCCACAGCGCCCCTTCCAGCAGGGGATACAGCTTACTACCGTCTGGTGATACAGCCATTCCTTCAAAACCCTTGGAACGCGCGAGCTGGAAGTTCTGCTTGCCGTCTGGCGCACCTGGCAGCGTCAGCGTCGGGTTATCCGGCGATTTCACTACCTTGCCGTCAACCTGGGTATCAAACACCGCCAACACCTTGCCGTTCAGATCCGCTTTAATCAGGTAAGGGCCAAACTCATCACCGATCCATAGGGCATCGTCGGCAAACTGGAAGCTTTCCGGGTCGAAATCGCTGCCGGTCAGATAACGCTTATCGGTGCTTTCATTGACGATATGGAACGGGACTTTTTTATCGGGATCGTGCAGGAACAGCGTTTTCAACGGCGTTACCGTGCCTTCCTTGAAATCGATACGGTAATGGTTGAGATACAGCATGGCGTCCGGCGAATTGGCTTTGCTGCCAAAGCCGTTATCGGTCAGCACCCAGTAGGTGCCATCCGGCATGTGTTTGATGCCGGAGTGCCCCTGCAACGGCTGGCCATTGATGGGTAGCCCGATGCCGGTCAGCCGATCGGCCGATTTCCCCGCTATGCTGCCCAGTGCGGTGATGCGTTTGCCGCTAGTGTATTTACCGCTCTGTTGCAGATCGGTTGGTGCATCCTGGGGGGCCGTGACGCTGGATTTCACCGGTAGTACAGCGTGCCCGGCCAGCACGGCGGGAACTTCCTGAGCCTGTGCCCATAGCGTGGTGCTGAATGCCAAACAGCTGGCCAGCAGTGCCAGGCGGGATGAAAGATTATGCATATTATGAATTCCCTGGTGATGGTTTTGCCCAAAAGTAAAAAGCAATGCCACTATAGGGAGCCGTAATGACAGAAATATTATGTGCCGCATGACACCTTTGTCAGCCCCTCCCCCAATACCAGGCGGGCGCAGGCCAGCGGAGGGGGGTTAGCAGTCTCCACGTTTCAGTAGCCAACTTCCCCAAAACGATCGCGGCACTCTTTGGGTGTCATGTCATAGCCTTTCTTGAACACCGAATAAAAATACTGCAACGATGGGTAGCCACACATCTGTGAGATTTCGTTGATGGGTAACGAGGTCGCGGTGAGCAAATTACGGGCGCGTTCAAGCTTCTCTTCGTGGATGGCGTTATGGATCGTCTGGCCGGTTTCATCCTTGAAGCGTTTTTCCAGATTGGAACGAGACATGCCTACCGCATCCAGTACCTGCTCCACCTTAATCCCCTTGCAGGCATGATAGCGAATATAGTGCATGGCCTGGATCACCGCCGGGTCGCGCAGTGAACGGAAATCGCTGGAGCGCCGTTCAATCACCTTCACCGGTGGCACCAGGATACGCTGTAGCGGCAGCTCGCGCCGATCCAGCAGTTGATGCAACAGCTTGGCGGCGCGATAGCCCATCTGGCGTGTCCCCTGCATCACCGACGACAACGCCACGCGCGACAGATAGCGCGTCAGTTCTTCGTTATCAATGCCAATCACACAGAGTTTTTCCGGCACAGGAATATCCAGGTGCTCGCACACCTGTAACAGGTGGCGCGCCCGCGCATCGGTAACGGCAATAATCCCGGTCTGCTGGGGCAAGGTCTGCACCCAATCCGCCAGGCGGTTCTGGGCGTATTGCCAGTTCTCTGGCGCGGTTTCCATCCCCTGATACACCACCCCCTGATACTGTTCCGCCGCCACTAGCTGGCGGAAAGCCTGTTCACGCTCCTGCGCCCAACGCTTCCCCCCCTCCACCGGCAGGCCATAGAACGCAAAGCGGTTCAGCCCTTTTTCTTTCAGGTGCATAAACGCCGCTTCCACCAGCGCATGGTTGTCGGTAGCGATGTAATGCACTGGTGGATAGTCTTGCGTACGATGGTAGGAGCCACCAACGCCAACCAGCGGCACCTGGACGTTATGTAACAGTTGCTCAATATCCCGGTCGTCGAAATCGGCGATCACGCCGTCCCCCAGCCAGTCCTTGATGTTATCGATGCGGCAACGGAAATCCTCTTCGATAAAGATATCCCAATCACTTTGCGACGCCTGTAAATACTCCCCAACGCCCTCCACCACCTGGCGGTCATACACTTTATTGGCGTTGAACAGCAGCGTGATACGGTAGCGCTTCTTAAACATGGGGGCTCCCCAGCAATGAATACGGTTCCCTGAATAGCACAACCCTTGCAGAAGGCTGAAAAAATGCCGCTACAATTGTGAAGTCGCGCCTATACCCGGCGTTTGGTCGCGGAATCCATCCACACCGCCAGCAGCAGGATCGCGCCCTTGACGATATATTGCCAGAATGTCGGCACATCCAGCATGCTCATGCCGTTATCCAATGAGGCCATGATAAACGCCCCCATCACCGCTCCCGCCACGCTACCGATCCCCCCGGCCAGGCTGGTGCCACCGATCACGCAGGCGGCGATAGCATCCAGCTCGGCAATGTTACCGGCAGAAGGCGAACCTGCTCCCAGGCGCGAACTGAGGATCAGCCCGGCAATCGCCACCATCAGGCCGTTGATGGCAAACACCGCCAGCTTGGTACGCTCAACGTTAACCCCGGAAAGCCGCGCGGCATCGATATTACCGCCAATGGCATAAATACGGCGGCCAAAGGCGGTACGCGACGCCACAAAGATCCCAGCCAGCATCAATGCGGTCAGGATCAGTACCGGCGTTGGCACCCCGCGATAGTCGTTCAGCAGGTAAATCGCCCCTAAGACCAGTATTGCCATGATGCTCTGCCGGGTGACATCGCCGCTCGCTGCCGCCACCGGCAAGCCCAGTTGCGTACGTCGACTACGCCGCCGCCACTGCCAGGCAACAAACAGCATCAGGCCGACGGCACCAATGCTAAAACCCACTCCGTTGGGCAGATAGCTCTGGCCAATCTGCGACATGGCATTGCTGGTGGGTGACACGGTGGTGCCATTGGTAATGCCGATCAGAATGCCGCGAAACGCCAACATCCCCGCCAGGGTGACGATAAACGAAGGGACTTTCCGATAGGCCACCCACCAGCCATTCCACGCCCCCAGCAACAACCCCGCCAACAGCGTGACCACAATGGTCAACGGCAGCGGCCAGCCGAACCAGACGTCAAATATCGCCGCTACGCCCCCCAACAGCCCCATCATTGAGCCAACGGAAAGGTCGATCTCCGCCGAAATAATCACGAACACCATGCCCACCGCCAGAATGCCGGTGATCGCCGTCTGGCGCAGCAGGTTGGAGATGTTACGGGCGCTGAGATAGGCCCCTTCGGTGGTAAAGGTAAAGAACAGCATAATGACGGCGATCGCCGCCAGCATCACGAACACCTGCAGGTTGACGGTTTTCAGCCCGAACGGCGGTTTTTTCGCCCCCACTGGCGGCAGGCTGGCTTCAGATTGCGTGCTTTTCAACATGTGTTTCACTCCTTAAGGCCGCTTCCATTACCTGTTCCTGGGTCAGACCGCGGTTCACCAGATCGGCTTTAATCTGCCCCTGGTGCATCACCAATACCCGATCGCTTAATCCCAGCACCTCCGGCAATTCGGAGGACACCACAATCACCGCGATCCCCCGTTGTGCCAATTGATTGATTAACTTGTAAATCTCTTGTTTGGCACCGATATCAATGCCGCGCGTGGGCTCATCCAGAATGAGGATTTGTGGGTTCAGCAACAGGCACTTCGCCAGAATGGCTTTCTGCTGGTTACCCCCGCTCAGACGGGCGATAGCCAGCTCCGCAGAAGACGTTTTTACCCGTAACCGTGCCAACGATTGTTGGATCGTTGCCTGCTCCTGCTCATCATCCAGCACCGTCAATGCGCCACTGAAATCCCCCAGCGCCGCCAACGTGATGTTGGCCCCCACGCCCATCACCGGCACAATGCCATCGCGCTTGCGGTCTTCTGGCACCATGGCGATGCCATATCGCATTGCCTCGCGGCAGTTGGTGATGGTGGCGGCCTGCCCTGCGATGGTGATGTTGCCCTGCCAACGCCCCGCATAGGCACCAAACAGGCACTGCATGGTTTCGGTGCGCCCGGAGCCAACCAGCCCTGCCACGCCGAGGATCTCCCCACGCCGCAGAGTAAAGGACACATTATCGGCCCGGCGAATATGCCGGTTGACCGGATGCCAGGCAGTAAGGTTTTCCACCTGCAGGATCACTTCACCGATGGTGTGGGGTTCCTGCGGATACAGCTCGGTCAGTTCACGGCCAACCATCATGGCGATGATATCGTCCTCGCTCATCTCCGCCGCAGGCCGGGTACCAATGTGCTTGCCATCGCGGATCACGCAGATGAAGTCCGAGATCGCTTTTACCTCGTTGAGCTTGTGCGAAATATAGATACAGGCGATCCCGTGATCGCGCAGATCCGTAATGATCGCCAGCAACGTGGCGGTTTCACTTTCGGTCAATGAGGCGGTGGGTTCATCGAGCACCAGCAGGCGCACCTGTTTGTTCAAGGCCTTGGCGATCTCCACCAATTGCTGCTGGCCCAACCCTAGTTCACCCACACGGGTATTGGGATCAACCTCCAGCTTGACCTGCGCCAGCATGCGCTGGCAGCGCAGGTACATGTTGTCGTAGTCCATTACCCCATAGCGGCCCCACTCGTTGCCGAGAAACAGGTTCTCCAGCACCGTCATCTGCTTCACCAGGGCCAATTCCTGATGAATGATGGCGATGCCTTTCTGCTCGGTATCGCGAATGGTTTTCGCCGTGATGATCTCGCCCGAAAAATAAATATCGCCCTGATAACTGCCGTGCGGATATATTCCGCACAGCACTTTCATCAAGGTGGATTTTCCTGAGCCATTTTCACCACACAAGGATAATACCTGCCCAGCCTCTAACTGCAGGCTGACATTATCCACGGCTTTCACTGCGCCGAATTGTTTAGTGATATTTCGCATTTCTAACAGGCAGGGCATTATTCACTCCCCCCAGATGGCATGGCCATTAATTAAGATCGGATTGCTTATGGAAACCATCGGCAATAATCGTACTGGCGATATTCGTTTTATCCACCTGTACCGGGGTTAATAGCCAGGCCGAAACCTCTTTACTGCCATTATTTAATTTGGCGTTGGACTTGGGGGGTTCCCCTTTGCCCAGCTGCACGGCGATATCCGCCGCTTCGTCGGCCAGCTTGCTGATCGGTTTATACACCGTCATGGTCTGGGTGCCCGCCACGATGCGTTTTACCGCCGCCAGATCGGCGTCCTGGCCAGAGATCGCCACCTTGCCCGCCAACCCTTGCGCAGCCAGTGCCTGAATGGCTCCACCCGCGGTGGCATCGTTGGAGGCCACTACCGCATCGATCTGGTTATTGTTGGCCGTCAGGGCGTTTTCCATAATCTTCAGCGCATTTTCCGGCAGCCAGCCGTCGACCCACTGGTCGCCCACCACCTTAATCTTGCCGCCGTCGATCAGCGGTTGCAGCACGGTCATTTGCCCCTTGCGGAACAGCTTGGCGTTATTATCCACCGGGGAACCGCCCATCAGGAAATAGTTACCCTGTGGCACGCGCTGCACCAGGCTTTGTGCCTGCATCTCACCGACTTTTTCATTATCAAACGAGATGTAGAAATCGATATCGGCGTTATTGATCATGCGGTCATAGGCCAGCACTTTGATCCCTTCACGCTTCGCCTCGCTGATGACGTTACTCAGCACCTGGCCGTTATAAGGAATGATCACCAGCACATCAACGCCACGGTTGATCATATTCTCAATCTGCGCCATTTGGGTTTCTTCATTACCATTCGCAGACTGAACAAAAACATCTGCACCGAGAGTTTTGGCTTTAGCCACAAAAATATCACGGTCTTTTTGCCAGCGTTCTAAACGTAAGTCATCAATAGCCATACCAATTTTAATTTCTTTCGCCAACCCTGACTGGCTGAAAAGCACTAATGCGGCACAGGCAGAAAG
>NZ_JBKJYW010000411.1:0-10696 GCF_046715635.1 Serratia sp. (in: enterobacteria) | reverse complement strand
TCGATCCGATTTCCCCGGATGAGCTGGCCGGGTTGGCCATGGAGAACGAGGTGGACAGCCGCCTGGTGAGCCATCAGGAAGGTCGCTGGCAGGTTGGCCACGGCCCGTTCGAAAGCTTCGACCATCTGGGCGAGAACAACTGGTCATTGCTGGTGCAGGCCGTTGATCACTGGCATCAGCCTTCCAGTGCCCTGATGCAACCGTTCCGTAAGCTGCCGGACTGGCGCATGGACGATCTGATGATTTCGTTCTCGGTACCGGGCGGCGGCGTTGGCCCACATCTCGATCAATACGACGTGTTCATCATCCAGGGTACTGGCCGCCGCCGTTGGCGCGTGGGCGAAAAAGTGCCGATGAAGCAGCACTGCCCGCACCCTGACCTGTTACAGGTAGAGCCGTTTGACGCCATCATTGACGAAGAGATGGAGCCTGGCGATATTCTGTATATCCCACCAGGATTCCCGCATGAAGGCTACTCGCTGGAAAATTCGCTCAACTATTCCGTCGGTTTCCGCGCACCGAATGGCCGCGAGATGGTGAGTGGTTATGCCGACTACGTGCTGGCCCGCGAATTGGGCAGCAAGCGTTATACCGATCCGGATATCGTGCTACGCGATCACCCGGCGAGGGTTCTCCCCCATGAGGTTGATGCGCTGCGTGGGATGATCCTGGAGCTGGTGCAGCAACCGGAGCACTTCCAGAACTGGTTTGGCGAGTTTATTTCACAGTCGCGCCACGAGCTGGACATCGCGCCGCCAGAGCCGCCTTATCAGGCCGGTGAAATCTATGAGCTGCTGCAACAGGGTGAGCCATTACAACGTTTGGGTGGGTTACGCGTGCTGCGCGTTGGCGACCAATGCTTTGTCAATGGTGAGCTAATCGACACCGAGCATCTGCAAGCCGCCGATGCGCTGTGCCAGCACGCCAGCGTTGATGCCGCCTTGCTGGGAGACGCGGTGGACGATCCGTCGTTCCTGGCCTTGCTGACGGCGTTGATTAACAGCGGTTACTGGTATTTTAACGACTAATCATAGTGAGTGAGGGGCCGCCCCTCACTCATTCTGTTAACGCAAAAAACTACCGTTTAGCGCGCTTGGCGCTCAGAGTGGCAATGCGCATAATTACCGCCACCGCCTGCTCCATCCCTTCCAGCGTAATAAACTCATGCTTGCCATGGAAGTTATAGCCGCCGGTAAACAGGTTTGGACAAGGCAGCCCCTTGAAGGACAGCTGTGCGCCATCGGTGCCACCGCGGATCGGCTTCATCACCGGCTCAATATCGCAGTCCCGCATCGCCTGCTGGGCCAGCTCGATCACATGAGGATGTTCGGCCACCTGCTCACGCATGTTGTAGTAATTATCCTCGATCGCCACTTCAATATAGCAATCCCGTGGTAACCCACGGCCAACCTTCTGCGCGACTTCGATCATCTTGCGCTTACGCGCTTCGAAACCTTCACGTTCAAAATCCCGCAAAATATAGTGCATCTCGGCGCGTTCGACGTTCCCCTTGATGCTGTTGAGATGGTAAAAGCCCTGATACCCCTCGGTGTGCTCCGGTGTTTCCTCGGCCGGTAGCTCCTGTTGGAACCGGGTTGCCAGCGACAGTGCGTTCACCATCACCCCTTTGGCACTGCCTGGGTGTACGTTATTACCGACGATTTTTACCGTCACCGCCGCCGCATTGAAGTTTTCACACTCCAGTTCGCCTACTCCACCACCATCAACGGTGTAAGCCCACTCGGCATCAAACGCGGCAACGTCAAAGAAATGCGCTCCCTTGCCCACTTCTTCATCCGGCGTAAACGCCACGCGGATATCGCCGTGAGGAATTTTTTGCTGCTTTAACCGCACCATCGCGGTCAGGATCTCGGCAATCCCGGCTTTATCATCGGCCCCCAACAGCGTTTTACCGTCGGTGGTGATCAGCGTTTGCCCCAGCATCTGGTGCAAGATCGGGAACATCACTGGCGATAACACCTCATCACCGATCCCTAAGGCAATGTCACCGCCGCGATAGTGTTCCACTACCTGCGGTGTCACATGCTTACCCGAAAAATCGGGTGAGGTATCAAGGTGAGAAATAAAGCCAATGGCCGGTACTGGCCAGCTCACATTGCCAGGCAGCGTACCCATCACGCAACCATGTTCGCTAAGCGATACCCGTTCAAACCCCAGCCCAATCATTTCCTGTTGCAACGCACGCGCCAGCTTCAGTTGCCCTTCGGTACTCGGCACATGTTTGACGTTCGCTTTAGCCTGTGTGTCAAATGAGACGTAGTTAAAAAAGCGATCTAGTAGTTTATCCATGGTTCCGCCCTCAGAATTTCGCGTTTCATTATGCGGAACCGATCCGGATCAAATATTGAGTCAGGTCATTAATAATCAGATTTAACGCAAATCATTAAAGCAAGTGATGATTTAATGGGGTGACTACCAAGGCTAATTTCGGCCAATCGGCATGACTTATGGGCGTTTTGGCTTTCAATTACCCGATTCAGCGTCTATCATGCGCGCTCTTTAATTTTTGATCGGCGCCGCTGGCTTTGAGCTTCAGTACCTGACGGGTCACTCCCGTAAGCTCGCGCAGTCTTTTCCAGCGGCGGTTCTATCTGCACCACCGTACGGGATAGAGACACTAAAATGACTGAACAATCCTCTCTGGTTACACTGAACGCCCTGAGTAAAAGCTTTGACGGCAAAGAGATCATCAGCGATCTCAACCTTGAGATTAACGATGGTGAATTCCTGACCCTGCTTGGCCCTTCCGGCTGCGGGAAAACTACCGTGCTGCGATTGATTGCCGGGTTGGAAAATGCCGACCACGGGCAGATCGTGCTCGACGGGCAAGATATCACCGCCATTCCGGCCGAGCATCGGCACGTTAATACCGTGTTTCAAAGCTATGCCCTGTTCCCCCACATGACCGTGTTTGAAAATGTCGCCTTTGGCCTGCGCATGCAGAAAATCCCAGAAGCGGAGCTAACGCCGCGCGTGGAGGAAGCCCTGCGCATGGTGCAATTGGACAAGTTCGCTCAGCGCCGCCCGCATCAGCTGTCTGGTGGGCAACAGCAACGGGTCGCGATTGCCCGGGCGGTGGTGAATAAACCTAAACTGTTACTGCTCGACGAGTCGCTTTCGGCACTGGACTACAAGCTGCGCAAGCAGATGCAGAACGAGTTGAAGGCGCTACAGCGCCAATTGGGCATCACCTTTGTGTTCGTCACGCACGATCAGGAAGAGGCGCTGACCATGTCCGATCGGATTGTGGTGATGCGCGATGGGCGAATCGAACAGGACGGTACTCCACGGGAAATCTACGAAGAACCCAAGAACCTGTTTGTCGCCAGCTTTATAGGTGAGATCAATATCTTTGATGCGGTGGTACTTCATCGCATCGACCCACAGCGGGTGCGCGCCCGTGTGGAAGGCCGTGAGTGTGATATCTACGCCGATCTGGCGGTCGAGCCTGGGCAATCCCTGAAGGTTCTGCTACGCCCGGAAGATTTGCGCGTCGAAGAGGTGAACGACAGCGAGCAGATAGATGGCCTGATCGGCTACGTGCGCGAACGCAACTATAAAGGCATGACGCTAGAGTCGGTAGTTGAACTGGAAAACGGTAAGATGGTGATGGTCAGCGAGTTTTTCAATGAAGACGATCCTGACTTTGACCACTCGTTAAACCAGAAGATGGCGATAACCTGGGTTGCAAGCTGGGAGGTAGTGCTGGCCGATGAAGAAATCGCGTAATTTGCTGCAAAACCTGGTGATCAGCGGCACCGTAGGCTGGCTGGTGCTGTTTGTTTTTCTGCCGAACCTGATGATCATTGGCACCAGCTTCCTGACCCGTGACGACGCCAATCTGGTGCAGATGGTGTTCACTCTGGATAATTACACCCGGCTGTTTGATCCCCTGTATGGCCAGGTGATGCTGCACTCGCTGAACATGGCGGCGATCGCCACCTTGTGCTGCCTGCTGCTGGGTTATCCCTTCGCCTTTATTCTGGCCCGCCTGCCGCAAAGGGTGCGACCGCTGTTACTGTTCCTGCTGATTGTGCCCTTCTGGACCAACTCGCTGATCCGTATCTATGGCCTGAAACTGTTTCTCAGCACCCGCGGCTATCTGAACGAATTCCTGCTGTGGGCCGGGATCATCGATACGCCGTTACGCATTATGTATACCTCTGGTGCAGTGGTGCTGGGGCTGGTCTACATCTTGCTGCCGTTTATGGTGATGCCGCTCTACTCCAGCCTGGAAAAGCTGGATAATCCTGCCTGGAAGCGGCCCGCGATCTCGGGGCCAGCAAGCTGCAGACCTTTATCCGCATCATCATTCCACTGACCATGCCAGGCATTATCGCCGGTTGCCTGTTGGTGCTGCTGCCTGCCATGGGGCTGTTCTATGTGGCCGACCTGATGGGCGGAGCCAAAAACCTGCTGATCGGTAACGTCATCAAGAGCCAGTTCCTGAATATCCGTGACTGGCCGTTTGGTGCGGCCACCAGCATTTGCCTGACGCTGGTGATGGGGCTGATGCTGTGGATCTATTACCGGGCCGCCAAGCTGCTGAACAAAAAGGGGGAGCTGGAATGATCGGACGCCTGTTGCGCGGTGGCTTTATGAGCCTGATTTACGCCTATCTCTATATTCCCATCGTGATCCTGATCGTTAATTCGTTCAACACCTCACGCTTTGGCATCAACTGGCGGGGCTTTACTACCCACTGGTACAGCATGTTGATGAACAACGACAGCCTGTTGCAGGCTGCCGGGCATTCACTGACCATGGCGGTGCTGTCCGCCAGCTTTGCGACCATGATTGGCTCATTGGCGGCGGTGGCATTATATCGCTACCGTTTTCGCGGTAAACCCTTCGTCGGCGGTATGCTGTTTGTGGTGATGATGTCGCCGGATATCGTCATGGCCATCTCGCTGCTGGTGCTGTTTATGCTGCTGGGGGTCTCATTGGGCTTCTGGTCGCTGTTATTTTCGCATATCACCTTCTGCCTGCCCTTTGTGGTGGTCACCGTCTATGCACGCCTGAAGGGCTTTGACGTCAAGATGCTGGAGGCCGCACGCGATCTGGGTGCCAGCGAAATGGTGATCCTGCGCAAAATCATCCTGCCGTTGGCGATGCCTGCCGTCGCCGCCAGTTGGCTGCTAAGCTTCACGCTGTCGATGGATGATGTCGTGGTTTCTTCATTCGTGACCGGGCCAAGCTACGAGATTTTGCCACTGAAGATCTATTCGATGGTCAAGGTTGGCGTCTCTCCTGAGGTCAACGCCTTGGCAACCATTCTGCTGGTGTTATCGCTTGCGCTGGTGCTGACCAGCCAACTGCTGTTGCGCGATCGGCAAAAACACTGATTTGCCAACGGGATAAGCGTCTTTACCCCACTGGGTACGCCACTTATAATGGCCGCTCTCTGGGGTATGGCGCATCACGCTATACTGTAAAAACACGCACTGCTATAGGATCCGCACCATGAAAAAGTGGTCACATCTGCTCGCAGCCGGGATGATGGCACTGAGCCTTGGCTCGGCAAACGCCGCGGACGACGGCAAAACGCTCTATTTCTACAACTGGACCGAGTATGTCCCGCCGGGGCTGCTGGAACAGTTCACCAAAGAAACCGGTATCAAGGTGATTTACTCCACCTATGAATCCAATGAAAGCATGTACGCCAAGCTGAAAACCTACCGGGACGGCGCGTACGATCTGGTCGTCCCTTCCACCTATTTCATCGCCAAGATGAGCAAGGAAGGGATGCTGCAAAAGATCGACAAAAGCAAACTCAGCCACTTTAACGATCTCGATCCCAACCTGTTGCACAAGCCGTTCGATCCCAACAACGATTACTCCATTCCCTATATCTGGGGCGCAACCGCCATTGGCGTCAATACGGATGCCATCGATGCCAACACCGTAACCGCCTGGGCCGACCTGTGGAAACCGGAATACAAAGGCCGCGTGCTGCTTACCGATGATGCACGCGAAGTGTTCCAGGTCGCGCTGCGCAAGCTGGGTTATTCGGGCAATACCACCGATCCTAAACAAATCGAGGCTGCCTATAACGAGCTGAAGAAGCTGATGCCAAACGTGCTGGCGTTCAACTCCGATAATCCGGGTAATCCGTATATGGAAGGTGAAGTCGATCTGGGCATGGTGTGGAACGGTTCGGCCTATGTCGCGCGCCAGGCCGGTACCCCACTGGAGATCGTCTGGCCGAAAGAAGGCGGGATCTTCTGGATGGATAGCCTGGCCATTCCGGCTAACGCCAAGAACGTCGAGGGAGCGTTGAAGCTGATCGACTTCCTGCTACGCCCAGAGATCGCGGTGCAGGTGGCGGAAACCATCGGTTACCCTACCCCCAACCTGGCCGCGAGAAAGCTGTTGCCGAAAGAGATCGCCAACGACAAATCGCTGTATCCAGATAATGCGGTGATTGAGAACGGTGAGTGGCAAAACGATGTGGGTGACGCCAGTACGCTGTATGAGACCTACTTCCAGCAGCTAAAAGCTGGGCGCTGATCCCCCTCACCCCAACCCTCTCCCACAGGGAGAGGGAGCTGATAGTCCCTGCTCATTTGCTAGCAAGGAGATAATCTCAGCAAACTCGATCGCTCACTCATCCAAAGTGCGTCACCGAATTTTCAAACCCACTCGTTCGGTCCTCGGTCCCCTTTGGGAGCTTTCCAGAGCGTATAATTAGCCCGTGCAACTGCGGAAAGTAGGGAATAAGAACAAGAAAGACAACGTATTACGCAAAGCAATCAACGAACTCGATCGGTCCCCTCTCCCTGTGGGAGAGGGTTAGGGTGAGGGGCAACACTAAAGCTACCAATCTGCCCCAACTTCCTGCTACGGCTTATCCGCCCGCTCGACCTTGCCCATCAGGAATTTGTGCACAAAGCGTGGCACCACTTCGCTGGCCGGGCCGTAATGCTTCTCTTCGAACTGGCTTTCCACCAGGCTCGGCTCCAGGTTCAGTTCCATGGTATAAGCCCCGCCCAACCGCGCCTCGTGAACAAAACCTGCCGCCGGGTAAACATTGCCAGAGGTGCCAATCGCGATAAAGAAATCGGCCGTGGCCAACGCGGCGTAAATCTCATCCATCCCCAACGGCATTTCACCAAACCACACCACGTGGGGCCGCAGAGGCGCAGGGAACTGGCAGCAGTGGCAACGTTCATCCACGCTCAGATCGCCCAACCATTCCACCACCTGCCCAGAACTGGTGCAGCGCACTTTCAGCAGTTCACCGTGCATATGCAGCACCTGCTTGCTACCGGCCCGTTCGTGCAGGTTGTCGATATTCTGTGTGACCAGCAGGAAGTTCTCCTCCCCCAGCCACTCTTCCAAATCGGCCAGCGCACGGTGGGCCGCGTTAGGGGCGATATCTGACTGCTGCAGCTGACGACGGCGCGCATTATAAAACTCCTGCACCAAAGCAGGATCGCGCTGATAACCGTCCAGGGTGGCGACATCTTCCACCTTGTGCTCTTCCCACAGCCCATCGGCAGCGCGGAATGTACGGATGCCGGACTCGGCAGAGATCCCGGCCCCCGTCAGCACCACGACAAACGGCTTTTTCAGCTCTGCCGCCGCCATGGTATCGCGTTGGAATATCCGCGAGCGAAAACGCTGATGCCGCACATGCTTACTCTTGCGAAACTGACACAACCGATGGCGAGTGTGCATGAACTCTCCTTATTTATGACTTTCCACCAAATTGAGGAACGCTGCCCCACGAACACCGCCAGCATCGCCATAGCGTGCCTTCTCGATGCGTGGCAGTTTGGCTACCCGTAACAAATGGGCGGGCAAACGCTGGGGCAACGCCTGATAAATTGCGGCAAAATTCGATAAGCCGCCGCCAATCACCACCAGGTGGGGGTCGATGATGGTCAGCAGGTTGCCCAGGCAAATGGCCAGGACATCCAGAAAACGTTCTACGTGTGCTATGGCCAGTGGTTCACCGGCCTGATAATGCGCAATGATTTGCTGCGCTGGCAACCGTTGTTGATAAAAATGCGCGTACATCCACTCAAATCCGCGGCCCGAGATGTAATTCTCAATGCAACCGTCATGGCCACAGCCACAGGCAACGCGAGGAATATCACGCCCGAGCACCTCCAGCGCATCCACCGGCAAGCGGAAGTGGCCAAACTCTCCAGTGATAAAGTTACGCCCAGAGACCACTTTACCATTAACGATCAAACCACCACCCACTCCGGTGCCCAGGATGATGCCCAGCACCGTCGGGTAATGGCGAAACTCTTCGTCCCAAGCTTCCGAAAGCGTGAAGCAGTTGGCGTCGTTATCGACCTTGACCTCACGGCCAATCAGCGCGCTCAGATCGCGCGGCAACGGCTGCCCCATCGCGGCCGGGACGTTGGCGGTAAACAAGGTACCATCTTCGTTTGGCAACCCGGGAATGCCGATGCCCACCCGACCTGGCGTACCACAAACGGCATAGGCCTCATGGGTGAGATCGCGTAATACCGCCAGCAGTTGCCGGTAGTCGTCACGCGGCGTTGGCACCCGCTTTTGCCAGATACGTTGCAGATTGGCGTCGAACACCCCAAGTTCAATCTTGGTGCCGCCCATGTCGAAACCGTAGTACATATCTCGCCCTCAGGGTAAAAAAATGGGGCCCGCTACTGGCCCCAGGTTTTTATTACTGCCCACTCAATACGCGGGCCGGATCGATGCGGCTGGCACGTCTGGCCGGATACCAACTGGCCAGCAGGCTAAGCACGATTGCCGTAGCCAGTACGATCGCCACATCGAGCCAGTGCAGCTCAGACGGCAGGAAATCGATAAAGTAGATGTCGCCAGACAGGAAAGAGTGGCCCATCAGCTTTTCGATGCCCTTGATGATATTGGTCAACTGTAGCGAGGCGATCACGCCAACCACTACGCCGCTAAGGCTACCCACCAGCCCGGCCAGCAGGCCATACCAGACAAAGATGGCGCGGATAAAGCCGTCTTTGGCCCCCAGCGTACGCAGCACGGCAATGTCGCCGCTCTTGTCCTTCACCGCCATCACCAGAGTGGAAACGATGTTGAAACAGGCCACGCCGATCACCAGCACCATCGCCAGATACATGATGGCGCGGATCATCTGAATGTCGCGATACATAAAGCCATAGGTGCCAATCCAACTCTTGATATAGACGGTGGCATCGGCGACTTGCCCGGCGTCACGCACCAGCTTGTTGGCGGCGAACACGTCGTTGACCTTGATGGCAATGCCTGTGACACTGTCACTCATATCCAGATAGTGCTGGGCATCCGCCAACGGCACCATAGCCAGGCTGTGATCGAGCTGGCCGCTAAGTTGCAAAATGCCGGTAACATGCAGGCGAATACGCTTCGGCTGCAACAGTTTCATCTCAGGATCGCTATTGGGGATCATCACCGTAACGTAAGAACCCTGCTTCACGCCCAGCGCTTCGGCCACGCCCTTACCCAGGATCACCTGCTGTTCACCGCTTTTAAAATTGGCCCAGGTATCACCCTGTACATATTTTGGCAACGCGCTAAGCTGGCTCTCCTGCGCAGGATCGACCCCTTTTACCTGCACGGCGCGTAGCTGAGCACCATTTTCCATCAGCCCGGTAAAGTTGATATAGGGCGCCGCAGCCAAAATACCCGGTACCTTTTCGACCCGTTGCAAGATCTCTGGCCAGCCGGTGAACGGTTGCTTGACCGGTTCGATCTCGCCGTGCGGCACCACCGCCAGAATACGGTTCTGCAGTTCACGTTCGAAGCCGTTCATTGCGCTCAACCCGACGATCAGCACCGCCACGCCCAGCGCGATACCGATGGTGGAGATCACCGAGATCAACGAAACCATGCCGCCGCGCCGCCGGCCACGGCTAAAACGCAGCGCCATCAGCAATGAAAGTGGCGAAGCGCTCATTACTCGGCCCCCATCAGGGTCAGTTGCGCCTGTAGATGGCCGTCTGCCATTTCCAACTGGCGGCTCAGGCGTTTAGCGAGTTGCAGATCGTGGGTGACCACCAAAAATGCGGTGCCCTGGCGTACGTTCAATTCGCCCAGCAAATCGAAGATGCTGTCTGCGGTGCGCTTATCCAGGTTGCCGGTAGGCTCATCCGCCAACACCAACGAAGGGTTATTCACCAACGCACGGGCAATCGCCACGCGCTGACGTTCACCACCGGAAAGCTCGGACGGGCGATGTTTGCTACGTTTTTCCAAGCCCACAGCCGCCAGCATCTCCAGCGCCTTTTCCTTCGCCAGCGCCGGTTTCATGCCGCCAATCAGCAGCGGCATCGCGGCGTTCTCCAGCGCGGTGAAGTCTGGCAACAGATGATGGAACTGATAGATAAAGCCGAGCTGGCGGTTGCGCAGTTCAGCTTTGGCAGTGGAAGAAAGCTTGTTCAACGACTGCCCTTTGTAGATCACCTCGCCCGAGGTAGGCGAATCCAGCCCCCCCAGCAGGTGCAGCAAAGTACTTTTACCGGAACCCGAGCTGCCGACGATCGCCATCATCTCGCCCGGTTGCATGGCAAAACTGACATTGCGCAGCACGTCGGTATGCAGGTTGCCTTCCTGATAGGTTTTACACAGGCGCTCACACTGCAATAAAGGATGGTTACTCATAACGTAAAGCCTCAGCGGGTTGTACGGCGGCAGCGCGCCATGAAGGGTAAAGCGTGGATAACAG
>NZ_JBKJYW010000410.1:0-12154 GCF_046715635.1 Serratia sp. (in: enterobacteria) | reverse complement strand
CGTTTTCACTGGTGTGACAAAACGCATACCATCAGCGGAGGCTACCTCACCGCCACCCCAGTATCCTGCCAACGCTAACGAGGACTGAAAATCAACCAGCCGCGCATTGGCGCTGACCAGCGTTTCTTCTCGGATGTAGTTCTGTTTCACCCAGCTCAGGCGATGGCGGGTCAGTGTAGGGATATTGTGCTTGATCAGCGGCTCATGTCCGATATTGCAGGCCTCAGCCAGCATCACCGCACACAGGCTTATATGTAGATCCTGCGCACGGGCACCTGACTCGCTGACATGGCTGAATTCACGGGTGAAGCCCGTTCTGGCGTCAATCTCGAGCAACAGTTCTGTCAGGTCAACGGGTGGGAGCAATTGTCTGACTCGGCTGCTCAGTCGTATCAGCGCCGGTGGCTCATCCAATTTGTCATATCAAGTCTGGCTCAGGCTATCAAAATTGCCAGGTCAAGTCTGAGCTAATAAAATATATGGAACAATTAGTTATCCTCATAACGTGGTTTTTTACACTATTGGCCCTCAAACCCCGGTGATAAGGTAAGGCGGATGCTTTATGAGCAAACGCTAAGAAAGAAGTTTGCCACGCAACACGAGAAGGAAAACAATTGAGGAACTTTCTATCAGGATCCCTACAAATTTCACACTGAATTGAAACCGAACGAAAAACTTCATCCCTTTATTTATGATTCGCAAGCGTTTCAAAAACGGAAAGGACAGTAACTAACGAAACAGTACGCGTTTTGCTGAGATTACTTTATAGAATTGGTTATTTTGATTTGATTTTTTACCCAGGGCATAATGCCCTCGATTTTAGGGGTTGCTTTTGTGATTAATATGTTTCGACAGATTTGCAATATCTCGTCGGAAAATATCTTAGGGGTTTCATGCTTTCTCACGACGAATATTTTTCTTGATTCACACGGGTTAGGAGCAGGCATCAAGGTTACATGATTAAACAGATGCTCTGCCAAAAGGGCAGTGAGAGGTTGAGTTAAACACCAGCCCATACCGGCGGAAACAAGAGTAAAAATAATTTGGTTGTCGTCAACTGAGAGCGTATTAGGAAGTTTAATTTGCGCATGGCGAAGCACTTTTTCACTTTGTTCACCAGATCCTGTATTCGGCGTATACCTAACCATTGGAATACCGCAAAAGCTCAAATTCTCCCATGTCCAGTTTTGCCGTAATTTTGCAACGGAAGTGGGCATCATAACCACGTGAGGTTCACTGTAGAGAAACTGGTGCTCAAGATTTTCAGCGTCTAAAAGAAGTCCCGTCGCTACGATACAATCAACCTTATCCTTTAAAAGCTCCTGATAGAGAAAGTCAGATGTTCCAGAATGAAGTTTAATACGGCGGCCACGCTTGAGCATGCCTAAAATGAGTTCAGGGCAGAGATTTCGACCAATTGATTCAATGACTCCAACTCTGACAGTTGTTCGTACGAAATTCTTGGCACGGAGAGCATCAAGCGTTCCGGCAAAGTCAGTAAGTTGCCGCTGAATCCGATCGTAAAGAACTTGACCTTCATACGTGACGCTTAATGGACGAGTAGTACGGTCAAACAGGTCAAAACCAAGTTGGCTTTCCAGTGATGCAATACATTGGCTAACTGCAGACTGCGTGATGCCTAGTTTTTTGGCGGCAACAGTAAAATTTAGAGATGAATAGACAGCGTAAAAAACTTTGATCGTTTGATTGAAAAGGACATCCGATGCAGAGAACTCTTTATCTTGATGCAGCATTGTTTAACTCCTTAGAATTTAAGTATTTTATAGAGGAAATATCAATACTCACACCATTATCACAAGTTCATAGAGCACTCAGCCTAGTATAACCATAATTTATGATGTTAAAGGCGTTAACTAATCGTTCTTTAATAGTTTAGGGATAATAAGTACAATTTTTTTCAGTAAAAAGGAATAGCTATTTAGCTAAATCTTATCGCAATATTTTTTAGGAGTATTGATTATGAACAAGAAAATCTACAATCTTCCCATTACTGGTATCGCGAGTTTCGCCAAATATCCTATTTGCACAGATCTTAACGAACTCGATGCCGATATGTGCGTGATGGGAATCCCCTATGATATGAGCACACCTTATTTGACAGGATCTAAATTTGGACCTCGACGCATCCGCGAAGTGTCTTGTCATTATGCCCGAGGCGATGCTGGCTTTTGGGATCCCGAACGCATGGAGCAGTTCCTTGAAGCACCAATCAAGATTGTTGATGCTGGGGATGTAGACATGGTTCCGATGAGCTACGAAGAAACGTTTAGCAATGTAACTGAATGCGTTCGAAAAATCATCTCTAAGGGCGCTATACCTGTCATGATGGGAGGGGACCATGCTGTAACAATCCCGACAGCTCAAGCACTTGATAGATATGATGACTTGTGTATTGTCCAATTCGATGCTCATCTAGACTTTGGTCTTCGCAACTGGACAAACGGCAGCCCAATGCGTCTTATTTCGCAGATGCCGCACTTTAAAAAGATGTGCCAAATCGGTATGCGCGGCCTCGGAAGCAGCACCCGCGAAGATTTCGAAGCCGCTTACGCTTTTGGCTCCGTCGTCATTTCCGCCCGTAAAGCGCTCGAAATGGGCTCTCAAAAAGTTCTGAATCAGATCCCGAAAGCCAAAAACTACTTCGTTACAATTGACATTGACGGCTACGATATGAGTACAGCCCCCGGAGTTGGCTCTCCATCGCCTGGTGGCCTTAACTATTCTTTCGTGACTGACGTGCTTGAAGGTATCACAAAGATGGGTAACGTTGTCGCTTTCGATCTTGTCGAAGTTGCACCGCAATATGATCCGAGCGGCATTACATCGCGTCTTGGCGCTATGACCATGCTCGCCTTTATGGGATATATTATGAAGGAACGGGAGCGTAAAGGTATGCTTAGGCAACCTTATAGCTGATTGATGACGGCTTATTTTCTTTTTCAGACAATAAGGCCTAATGGGAGCGAAGCTGCAAAATGCGACATTTACGCTCAGACGAATCCCGATCATCACTGTAGCTACCGGTCCTAGGCACCAAAAGCGAAGCGTGAATTATGGCTCTGACGTTACTGTTTCGCTGATATGGGAGTCCCCCCTTGTTCCAGTTTTCCACGACGTTGAGGCCCGCATTAATTTCACAACGCAGCGACTCATCTTGCAAATAGCGACAGAGGAAGATGGTCTTAATCGCTTTGCCCAACTCCGCTAATGCCTTATAGGTTGGGTGCTGGATGTTATTGCGGGTGAATCGCCTCAATATGGCCTCGGGTTCGGCCGTTCCTACTTTAAGTGCCGCTGTATATTTGATTATCTCGTCATACTGTTGTGCAATAAGCTCCCAGTCGATCCCCCGAGTTAAAATCGGGGTCAGGTGCGGGTACAACTGTGCATCCTCTTTTTCACACACATACAGTTTCTGTCGGGAGATCGCTTTCAGACGGGGCAGTAAATCGAACCCCAGCACATCACAGTTGAGTGGTGGCGTACTTTCGACGATCCGGCGCTAACCAGCAACTGGCCATTGTCAGCATCTATAAGGCGTTGGGCGGCGGTTGGGAGGTCTGTACACAGACGGAGCGCGATTGTGATGGGGCCAACGGCATAGCCAATTTACCCCCTAAGAACTGATTGCAAACAGGCCTTGACCTTCCCCTGGTGGGAAGCTTTAAGCTTTTGGTTACCGAAACTTTCCAGGAGTAGAGTCATGGCTTCCGTTTCCCCCCAATCAGGTTCCAATCAAGCGGCTCGTCTGAGCCTGCCGGTCGAAGGAATGACCTGTGCATCGTGCGTGGGCCGTGTCGAGCGCGCACTGAAAGCGGTTCCCGGCGTGCAAACGGCCACGGTCAACCTTGCCACCGAGCGGGCAGATGTCACCTTCAGCGCTGTGGCCGATCCACAGGCGGCCGTTAATGCTATTAAGAGCGCCGGTTACGCCGTCCGTGAAGAGACTAGCGAACTGGCGATCGAAGAGATGACCTGCGCTTCGTGCGTTGGCAGGGTTGAGAAGGCGCTGACGCAACTTCCGGGCGTACTCTCAGCTACCGTCAGCTTGGCGACCGAGCGTGCGCGGGTACGGCACCTCGCCGGGGTTGTCTCCACCGCTGACCTTGAATCAGCGGTCGAACAGGCCGGATACAAGGCCCGTCGTTTATCTGCCGAAACGGCGAATGTGAACGATCAGGATACCGAACGCCGCGAGAACGAAGCACGCGGCTTGCGCCGCTCTTTGCTGATTGCAGGCATTCTCACTTTGCCGGTGTTTATCCTTGAGATGGGCTCACATCTTATTCCTGCGATGCACCATTGGGTGCAGGGCGTTTTGGGTGAACAGACGAGCTGGTATATACAGTTCGTGCTTGCCACCCTGGTGCTGTTCGGCCCGGGCCTGCGTTTCTTCCGTAAGGGCATCCCGGCGTTGTTGCGCGGGGCTCCCGATATGAACTCGTTGGTGTCGGTGGGTACGGCAGCGGCGTATGGCTATTCGGTGGTGGCAACCTTCATCCCCAAGGTACTGCCACCGGGAACCGCTAACGTCTACTTCGAAGCCGCCGCCGTCATTGTGACCTTAATACTGCTTGGGCGCACGTTGGAGGCTCGCGCTAAAGGGCGAACGTCGCAGGCCATCAAACGGCTGGTTGGGCTTCAAGCCAAGACCGCACGTGTTGAACGCAACGACGAAACCGTTGAGATCCCGCTCGATCAGGTGACCACCGGTGACGTGGTGTTCGTGCGCCCAGGGGAGAAGATCCCGGTCGATGGCGAAGTCGTCGAGGGGGCATCTTATGTTGACGAGAGCATGATCACCGGTGAACCCTTGCCGGTATCGAAAGGCGTAGGCGCTGCCGTTGTGGGTGGCACCATCAACAAGACCGGTGCTTTTAACTTCCGCGTCACCAAGGTCGGGGCCAATACGGTGCTGGCGCAGATCATCCGCCTGGTTGAGGAAGCGCAGGGCTCCAAGCTGCCGATCCAGGCGCTGGTCGACAAGGTGACCATGTGGTTCGTACCGGCAGTGATGGCCGCCGCCGCGCTGACCTTCCTGGTCTGGCTGATCTTCGGCCCGGATCCGGCGCTGACCTTTGCGTTGGTGAATGCGGTTGCGGTGCTGATTATCGCTTGCCCATGTGCCATGGGGCTGGCCACGCCGACGTCAATTATGGTCGGTACCGGGCGCGCAGCTGAACTTGGCGTGTTGTTCCGCAAAGGGGAAGCCTTGCAGGCGCTGCGTGACGTGAGCGTTATCGCCCTCGACAAGACCGGCACTTTGACCAAAGGACGCCCAGAACTCACCGATCTCGTTCCCGCTAAAGGTTTCGAGTACCGCGAAGTACTGGCTCTGGTTGCAGCGGTTGAAACCCGCTCTGAGCACCCGATCGCCGAAGCGATTGTGTTGGCCGCTAAACAGCAGGGCATCACGCTGACCCCCGTTGAAGGCTTTGACGCCGTGCCGGGCTTTGGCGTAACGGCCAAGGTTGATGGCAGGGTGGTTTCCGTTGGTGCGGACCGGTTCATGACGCAGCTTGGCCTTGATGTAGCGGGCTTCAAGTCTGCCGCCCAACGCCTGGGTGAACAGGGTAAGAGCCCGCTCTATGCCGCTATCGACGGTCGCTTGGCGGCGGTGATTGCGGTTGCCGATCCGATCAAGGAAACCACGCCAGAGGCGATTAAGGCGTTGCACGCACTGGGCCTCAAAGTGGCGATGATCACCGGCGACAATGCGGCAACGGCGGCGGCGATCGCCAAGCAGCTCGGTATTGATGAAGTTGCGGCAGAGGTATTGCCAGACGGCAAGGTTGCCGCGCTGAAAAAGTTCCGGATCAACGGGGCGCGAGTAGCCTTTGTGGGGGACGGCATCAACGACGCCCCGGCGTTGGCGGAAGCGGACGTTGGGCTGGCTATCGGCACCGGTACCGATGTGGCTATCGAGGCAGCTGACGTGGTGCTGATGTCTGGCGATCTGCGTGGTGTGCCGAACGCTATCGCGCTTAGCCAGGCGACGATCCGCAACATCAAACAGAACCTGTTCTGGGCCTTTGCCTACAACGCGGTGCTGATCCCGGTGGCGGCAGGGGCGCTTTATCCGTTGAACGGTACCTTGCTTTCGCCGATCTTCGCGGCGGCGGCGATGGCGCTCTCCAGCGTCTTTGTCCTTGGCAACGCGCTACGCCTGAAGCGCTTCCAGGCTCCGATGACGGTTGAAGCCTCTAGCGGCACAGCGGAAAGCGGGGCGGAGATTATCCCTGTTACCGCAAGCAAATGACCAATGTCGGGCCATGGTGATGCCCCTCACCCTAACCCTCTCCCACAGGGCGAGGGGACCGAACGTGCGACAAATTGAGTCCAGCATCCTACTACCCGCCAACAACTCCGAATCAGCTCCCTCTCCTTGGGGAGAGGGTTGGGGTGAGGGAGACCAGTAACAATGACGCTCATCCACAGTTTCACTGTAACCCTATGTAGGAGTAAACGATGAATATCGGTCAAGCAGCCAAGTCCTCCGGCGTTTCAGCCAAGATGATCCGCTACTACGAACAGATCGGCTTGATCCCCAAAGCCATACGTTCGGATGCGGGCTACCGCCATTACAGCACCTCGGACGTGCATAGCCTGCGTTTTATCCGCCGCTCACGTGACCTTGGGTTTTCTGTTGAGCAGATCTCGGCGCTGTTGGTGCTGTGGAACGACCGGGACCGTGCTAGCGCTGACGTCAAAGAAATGGCACTTTCCCACGTCGCCCGGCTAAAAGCCAAAATCGCCGAACTGCAGGCGATGGCGCAAACCCTCGAGTTCCTGGCCGATCACTGCCACGGTAATGACCGCCCAGACTGCCCGATCCTGGCAGATTTAGCCGAGCCAACCGCAGCCGCGACAGTGCCAAATAAGGCACCAAGGTTTGGGGTTGCGTCAGGCGTGCTGAAACGCGAGGAGAAGGGATTTGCTGTGGTAATGAAAGAGAAAATTTTGCAGAAAAACCTTTGACCTTGCCACGCTGGCAAACCTCATAGTGCTCTGACACTAACCCGATGGAGATCAACATGCATCATTTCACTGTTCCCAATATGACCTGCGGCGGCTGCGCTAAATCCGTCACCAAGGCGCTACTGAGCGTTGACCCACAGGCCCGAATCGAAACCAATCCGGCGGCAGGTGAGGTAAAGATCGACAGCACTTTGGCAGCCAGCGAGTTATTTGCGGTACTTGGCGAAGCTGGCTACCCGGCCCGTCATACCTGAACAGCAAAGGAGAACCTGGTATGAAACCTGTCAAAATATTGCCCCTATTAGAAGCCGCTTGATGCGGCTTCAACCAGGATTAGCTAAGTGGGCGCCCCAACGTTTTGAGCCCCGCAGTCTTGTTACTTGCGCTTCTTCAGTTGCTGGGTGGCGAATTTCACCACCTTCTCATCCTTATCCGCCAGCATCAGAGCCAAGACTTCATCAGGCGTATTCGGATGTGTGGCCACCTGGCGACGTACCTTAACCGATTTATCCTGCGCCATAATGGTGAGCAGGCTGGGGGCCGCGTAGGGTTGCCCTGGCAGTATCTCTCTTAATTCCAACGAGCTATGCTGCGCCAGTGGATTGAGGATCTCGGTTGGCCGAAAAGTATAAAAGCCTATCAGCGAATACAGCACGCTCCAATGCTCGCTGTTAACTAGCTTCTCTCTGATATCGTCCGGGGTATTTGGGTTATCTGCCAGACTCGACAGGACTTCAACGCTGTTGTCTTGCGCCAAGGCGATCAGTATTGCAACAGCCGTTTGTGGGTTGCTGGCGACGGCGGCCCGCACCACTTCATCCTCATCGTTGCTCAACCGATCCAGCAATGCAGGCGAACAATGCTCATTTTCCGCCATTACGCGCCGTTCATCGGCGTCCGCATCGTTGATGCGCTCAGAGAATATTTCAGGATGCTGCTGCACATAGGCGGTCTGATGCTCAAGCGCCAGTCTGGCTACCTCCGGTGAAGGATCATTAAGCAGTCTTTCAATCAATGGATCTGGTAAGGCCCGATTTTGGGCAACTTCCTCCCTCAGCAGATCGAAAGGGCATTCGCTGAATAAGCGGAGGATCGCTACCGGGGTCAGGGGGCTGAGTGCCATCGAACGGTTAAACTGAAACAGATTGCTGGCGACTTCGCACAGATAGGTTTGAGGGCGTGGGCCATCAGAGAGCGCGAAGTTACGGAACGGCGGCTGTTTCGCACGTAGCTGGGGGGCCTTATCCGCCAGTTGTTCCGCCCAGCGAGCAAAGGTCGGCCAGTCTATAACGCTATTTTCTGCCAGTGCTGCCATACCAGCAAAGCTATCCTCGGTAAACACATAGGGATGCTGCGCCAGCTTTTGCCAGATGAGGAGGGCTGTCTCAGTAGGTTGTGGATTATGGAAAAGCGACCGGTTGTGGGCAAGGCCGCCCAGGATAAACAGATCCATTGATTGAGCTAAACAAGCCAAGATGGTACTGGATACGGCTCGCTCCGCCAGATGGTGGCGCACCCAGATATGGGCATCGTCCAATAACCCCATCATCAACGCCTCATCTTCATGATAGCGAGAAACGAGCAGGCACCTGACCAAATGAGAAGGATCTGCCAGCAACGACTGCAACAGGGTACGAGGTGGGTCAACCAGCCGAAAGACCATATTCTCACGAACGGCCTCATCCGGATGATGAATCGCAATATTTGCCCAGCACGCTGGCCATGCCGAGTTGGTAGCCAACTTATCAACAATAGGACCAACGGGGTCCAGAAAATAGTCTGAGTAAACTTTGTCTGCGGCACGTTCATGGTCCGCTATTGAGGCCATTGGGCGGCTGGCCAGCCCCTTAACCATCGTTGGATAGTGGGAACTTAACGCCTCCCACGCCAAAGCTTCGCTGGCATACTCCCAGGGCTGCCAACGCGAGACCAACTCTGGCCATATCATGCACGGTACAATAAACGGCTGTTTGCTTTGCTGGGCTACCTGGATTTTCAGTTCCAGCGACAATGCGGACAGCACTTCTAGCAGAACCTGAGTAGCGGTATTTTGCGCATTAGCGACGGCTTTTAAAAATCGATCCGGGAACGCCGCCCAGCCGTGTTCAATCAGCAGGGCCGAAAAATCAGGCGCATTGAGGAGCTTACTGACGGTGTTACTGCGGGCTTGGCTTAAGTCTGAGATCTCCATGGGGGTGACGTTCCTCTAATCCTTGTTCAGAGCATACTAGCCGATTGAGATTCTTTGTTCAAAATGCTCCCATGTGCTCATCATGCTTGTCAGTAAGCCCCTCACTCCAACCCTACCCCAAACGTCTACGGGCCTGATACGTAGGGGCGCTGCATGCTGCGCCCGCAAGCAATATTAAACCGCCAAGCGTTCCGACACTTTGTCCCGCCAGACAGCGCTCAACACACTGAGTGTGCCAAGGGCTTCGAGTTCGGCGAGGGACGCTTCGGGGTTGAAAATAATCTGTTGTGCCCGCACCAGCGGCCAGTCAGCATAAGGGCGCTCAATCAGGCTCAGGGCCGTACCGCTTTGCATTTCCCCGGCTTGCAGCACGCGATAAAACCAACCGTTGCGCGATTGCTGATGCATCACCTCGGGAGCCTGCTCGTCCTGCAAACGCGCAGCCATGGTACCGCAGGCTTCTCGGCCCCAGGAAACCTGGAGCAACGCGGTACCAACCTGATAGATATCCCCCAGACAAACCGTCTGCTCGGTGATCCCCAAGGTGGCAAAGTTCTCCCCGAACACGCCTGGGTTAGCAAACAGCGCCGCACTGGCCGGATAACGTGCCCGCCAGAAGTCATAATGTTCCAAGGCATAGTTCATTAATGCGCAATCGGCCTCGTCGTAATGCTCTTTACGGCCATCCGCAGTTTCTAAACCGTGCGCATGCACATATACCGGCTCATCGATTGATTGCTTTTGGCGGGAGCCATCAGGCTGTTGAACATTACATAACACAAATTTTACCGTGGCTATGGTCGGTTTATTTTTCATCTTTATTGCTCCAGAAGTCTGGGAAGGCCCGTCGGTTTTTTGCGGGCCATCCGCACAGATTAGAACTTGTATTCAATACCGGCCCAGTAGTTACGGCCTTCCTCAACAAAGCCTTCGGTATAGGCATAGGCAGTATCGAACAGGTTATTCACCGAAGCGTTAACGCTCAGCCCCTTGACGATCTGATAATCGCTGCGCAGGTTGGTGACCGCAAATCCTGCCGCCTTCTGGCTACCATCGGTATTGCTGTAGCTTGATGAGCGGGCCTCTTCAGACAGGGTGAAGCTAAGTGGCTGCCACGGCGTATAGGTCAGCCAGCCCACCACGGTCTGGGTAGGCAGGCAGGTAATTTTACCCACGTCCTGATCCTTCACGCTGCTGTGGATCAGGCTGTAATTGAGGCCAACCTTCAGTTCTTCGACGATCACCCCTTTGATACCCAAATCGAGCCCGGTGTAATCCACACGCCCGCTGTTGCGGTTTTGTACCGTGTTGGCATCGATATTCTGCGTCAGAATGGCGTCGCTGATCCGGTTGTAATACACGCTGGCTTCGTAGCCCCAGTTTTCCGTCAGATAGCCGTTATAGGTTAAATCGATGCTGCGGGCACGTTCCGCTTTGAGATTTGGGTTAACCAACGCCACCTGACCAAAGGCCGGGCGGGAGGTGGTGTAACGCTCTTTCAACGTCGGGAAACGGCTGCGATCCGAGAACGAGAGGGCAATTTCATCGCGGTTATCGAAGTGGTATTTGGTCATCGCCTGCCAGTTGAAGGCGTTTTGACTATTGTCGTCATAACGAGTGATCTTGCCGTTATTTTCGTGCTTCATCGCCTCCAGGCTATCCCGCCAGTCATAGCTTATCCCGGCTACCACATCCCACTTTTCATCCACCGCCCACTGATACTCACTGGAAAGTGACCAGGTGCGATCTTTATAGCGATCGTAAGGGGCGTCTTTAGATCCCTGCTCGCGGTGAACATCCTCTTTCCAATGCGCGGCGAACGAAAGCTGATCGCGCTCGCGCAGATCGGCGGCCAGTTGCAGCGCTGCGCCATCCGTATAGTCGTCATAGTGGCTGTAGCTACCAATCCCCTGATGAAGATCGCTTAGTGAGTTGTACATCATCAGGGTATTTTTGAAGGTGTCCCGGTAAGCGCGGCTTTTTAACGTGAACATATCCCCCAGCTTGGTCGTTCCCTGATAGTAATAACTCTCTTTGTCATACTCTGGCCACTGCCAATAGCGGGGCTTCTGGTCGCTGGTTCCGGCGTACGGCGGGTTTTGCTTTTCCCCATCCTGCTTGATATAGGTAAAGGTATATTCATCGTTCTCACGCGGGGTAAAACCAACTTTGACGATGCCGCGTTTGTCATCCGATGCGGAATTGGTTCGCCGACCGTTCTCGCCCGCGACTTCGTTGTCCACGCTATGTGGCAACCCCGCGAAGCGCTGTTTTAATTGGCTGCCGCTGACTTGCAGATAGCCGATATCGTTTTTAATCCCCAGCGAGGCATCTGCATCGAACGCGTTGTCGCTACCACGGCTCCAACCTTGACGATAACCGATGCTGGCCTCCAACGGCTTGGTCGGTTTTGAGGTGGTCAGGTTGATTGAACCGCCCATTTGGTTTGGCCCTTGCAGCAACGAGGTGTAGCCTTTTGACACCTCTAGCGAGGCCAGGTTAGAGGTTAAAAAGCGCCCGAGATCCAGGTTGCCATCATAGGGAATATAGATTGGCACCCCGTCATAAAACACCGGCACCTGACGGTTATCAAAACCGCGCACCCGTACCTGGAGCTCGTTACGGCCACCGGATTTTTGCAGCGTCACGCCTGGCACGATACTGAGCGCATCGGCCACGTTGCGTTTATCCAACTGGGTAAAAGTATCGGGGGTGACAATCGTACTGGTATTGGCCACCGGGCTACCCCAAACGGTCAGGGTATCTTCGGCCGCCGCCATGACATTCCCGGTCATCAAAAAGGATAGGGCGGTGCATAGAGTGGTTTTTTTCATTTTCATTAGGTTCCCAGGTTTTTCGATATGTTTATTTTTATATAATGCTAGTTGTGTTAATGGGCGCGGCCCGAGGCCGTACCCACCAAGAACGCTTTACTCCGTCGGGATAAGTTTTACTTTGATATCA
>NZ_JBKJYW010000409.1:0-2598 GCF_046715635.1 Serratia sp. (in: enterobacteria) | reverse complement strand
CCTGCGATACATAGTGTAACTAACCCATAACGTTTACCTGTACGCTCTAATTCATGAATAAGCTTCGTCATTAAAATAGCACCAGTTGCTCCAATAGGATGTCCCATTGCTATAGCCCCACCGTTCGGGTTTACTTTGCGTTGGTCTAAGCCGAGCTCTTCAATAACTGCTAGTGATTGGGACGCGAAGGCTTCATTTAGTTCAATCACATCAATATCTTCAATAGATAGTCCAACTTGTTTTAATGCTTTTCTAGTTGCTGGAACAGGTCCGATACCCATGATAGAAGGGTCTACACCAGCAGCAGCTTGGGCAATAATTTTAACCTTTGGCTGTAGACCTAGTTGTTCCGCTTTTTCTTTTGACATTATGAGAAGGGCAGCAGCCCCGTCATTACGCCCACTAGCATTAGCAGCAGTTACAGTTCCACCTTCACGGAACACAGGTTTTAGAGTAGCTAGCTTCTCTACTGGCGTCAGTCGTGGATGTTCATCCACTTTAAATACTTCCGTTGTTTTGCGTGTTTTAATCTCATATGGAACAATTTGCTTATAAAAGTAGCCATTTTTCATAGCATTTTCTGTGCGCAATTGACTTTGATAAGCAAATGCATCTTGAGCTTCACGAGAGATAGAATATTTTTCAGCTAGATTTTCAGCTGTTTCTCCCATTGTTTTTAGACCATATGATTCAGGTTGAGAGCCGGGCTGACTTTCAGTATTTGGATCTAATATTTGGCTATTTCCTACATTTAGTCCGTATCTAGCATTGCGAATATAGTAGGGTGCAGTACTCATAGATTCTGTACCACCCGCTATAATTACATCACTTAAACCAAGCGCAATTTGTTGAGCAGCATTATTTATGGACTGCAGACCAGATCCACATTGACGATGCACTGTATAACCGGGCACTTCAAGTGGGATATCTGCTCTTAGCGAAGCAAGGCGAGCAACATTAGATTGATCAGCACTTTGCTTTGCTTGACCTAGAATTACTTCATCGACTTCATTAGGATCCAATTGTGCGCGAGTCAGTAGTTCTTTTATAACGGCGGCACCTAAGTAATCAGCTGTCTGAGTCATTAATGAGCCGCCAAGCTTTCCAATTGCAGTACGAACGCTTTCTACAATTACGACTTCTTTCATAATGATTCCTCCTTATTTCAGGCTATTGATAAATGTAGCTTCTGTATTAGCTGCCACTGTTTCTAAATCGGTACCTGGCATTAATTCAACTAAATGTAATTGACTACCGATGTATTTAAAGACTGCTAAATCCGTAATAATAGTGTCTACACTTCGTGTGGAGGTGATTGGGTAATTACATTCTTTCAAAATTTTACTTTTTCCATCCTTAGATGTATGTGTAGTCGTTACAATGACTTTGCGAGCACCAACTAGTAAATCCATGGCGCCGCCGACACCGATAATGTTTTTACCTGGTACAGCCCAGTTGGCGATGCGAGCATGCTCATCTACCTGAAGAACACCTAAAATTGCGACGTCCACATGGCCACCACGAATCATTGCAAATGATGCGGCACTATCAAAGTAAGAGGCACCAATAGCTTCTCCGACTGCAAACTTTCCTGCATTGACTATATTCGGGTCAATATCCTCCTCGGTAACATCCTCGACACCAAGCATCCCATTTTCGGTATGCGAGTAAACATGGTTTTGTTTTACATAGTTGGCTACAAGTGTTGGAATTCCAATGCCTAGGTTAACAATTTGTCCTTGTTCTAATTCTTGGGCAGCTCGTTTAGCTATAGCTTCTTGAACTGGATTAGCCATGTTCGATGACACCTTCCTTTGTCAAAATCTTTTTAGCTAGGATAACGCGATCAACGAACAGGTGTGGGGTAGCGATCTCATCACTTTTAAGTTCGCCAGCTTCTACTATTTCCTCCACTTCGACAATAACTGTTTTAGCAGCAGTTGCCATGAGTGGGTTGAAGTTCCGTGCTGTTTTGTAATATACAAGATTACCTAGCGTATCAGCCTTGTAAGCTCGAATAATAGCAATATCGGCTTGTAATGCTTCCTCCAGAACGTATTCCTCGCCTTTAAACATTTTGGTTTCTTTGCCTTTAGCTAAATTAGTACCAAAAGAGGTTTTTGTATAATACCCAGCAATCCCAGCACCACCAGCACGAATAGATTCAGCTAATGTACCTTGGGGCAATAATTCAATTTCAATTTCGCCACGTTGGAAGGCATCACCTACATCTCTATTTCCAGTAAAGTAGGAGCCAATAGCTTTTTTGACTTTCTTTTGTTCAAGTAATTTACCTAAGCCTTGTCCTTGCTCGCCAAGGTTATTACTAATAATCGTTAAGTCATTAACATCTAGTTCTACTAACGTATCTATTAGTGTAAGTGGACCACCTACGAGACCAAATCCACCAACCATAATTGTATGACCAGTTTGGACACAATCTAATGCCTCTTCAGCTGTATTATAAAATTTCATTTTTTTCACTCCGTTATTTTTGGATAAGTGCGTCACTAATCTCAAACCAAGAGGGGATACCTGCTGTCAAAAGACAAATGTATCCAAGCTCTGCTAATCGAGGCTCGTCTACGCCTTTTTCAC
>NZ_JBKJYW010000408.1:0-3457 GCF_046715635.1 Serratia sp. (in: enterobacteria) | reverse complement strand
ATGTAGTTCAATGACATATTGGACAACAAAGACCATTGCAAGCTGCCATCCAACACCGGATACAGCGGTACCGAAGGCCGGGTAATATTGCGGAAGGTGGCGAATGAAGGGCCTGCTTCCGTCCGTTGGCAGATATCACCCACGCGCAGCGCCAGCGGTAATTCGCGGTTGGTACAGGTCATGCTGACCGACACGTTTTCTTGCGCCAGTGCCACCGTCGATTCATCGCTGCGCACAAAGGAGATGTAATGCTCAAAACCCTTACGGAACAGCGAGTTTTTCACCCGCAGGCGGTAATAGAGCATGTTGCGCTCCTGCGCAGGCTCCACCTGATGATGGAAGCTTTCAAACGCCGGATAACTTCTTGCCTGCCCCCGCCCGCTGCCCTTGGGATCTTTGCTTAACCAGCTGTCCACGCGATCGACCGAGAAAATCTCATAGCGCTCAGGATGATGGTAACTGGCACACAGCGGATATTCGGTTTGGGTGCCATCCAGCGCGATCGCCTCGCTGTCGCGTTTGAACAGGTTCACCGCAGGGGTGCAGTTCAGGCGCAGAGTGGTTGGCCGTATCTTGACCTCAGGAGGCAACGGCTGGGAGAAATGCAGATTGAGGGTGAATTCGCTGGCTTTCAGATGCGCGGGGAAATCCACCACCCCAGCCACGTCAAAGAACAGGAAGCCTTCCGGGAAGCAGAAATACTCCTGCAGGATGCGATAGCCGACATAGGCATTTTTCGGATAAGGCAGCAACGCATCTTCACGCTCAAAGCCCACCGGGTTGAAGTCGAAGTCTGGCATCGGAATGGTGATGCCGTTGACCACCAGGTCGGCCCGTTCGAAATAGTGGCTGATCCAGAAATAGAGCTGGCTGCTGGTGTAACCGTCCTCTCCCAGATAGAAACGCAGTTTATCGAGCCGCATTTCCTGCACGTTCAACTCCGCCTTGGCGCCGAAGTGAATGCTCAAAATCCCCTGTTCGTTGCTGTTGTTGACGGCGATATCCTGGATGCCCATCGGGAACAGCCAGACATCCCGGCACAGTGTGAAGCTGCAATGGGGTCCGTGTGTTTCGCTGTCGTTTTGCAACGAGCCCCGTTCCGCCCGTTGCACAATCGGGACGCTCTCGATCTGGCTACCACGCTCGATCAACGTCGCTTCAGTGAGCGCACTGCTGTTTGGCGTGTATTCGACGATCGTCATGCTGGGCACTGGCCGCAAATAATTCGGCCACAGCATATTCAGCAGGCCGTGTGTCAACTCTGGGAACTGGTCGTCGATCTTTTCGCGCAGGTTGCCGGTCAGAAAAGCGAAGCCTTCCAACAGGCGCTCAACGTCCGGATCGGAACCCTGTTCGGATAAAAAGGCGGCAAGATGCGGCCGTTCGATTGCGGCATCCCGCCCTAATTGCCGGAGGTAATCCAGCTCATCCCTGAAGTACTTTTCGAACGACATTATGCTTCCTGGTTAAGGCAGTAACGGCGGTTGCTGTCCAGTTGAATATTGAACTCAACCACATCGCCGATATTGTCGAAATCAACGTGAGCACTGATATGGAAACTCAATAACAGTGGGTCCCCCTGATCCACCAGGGATTGAACGGCAACCGCAGAAATTCTTGGCTCGTAGCGCTCAATACACTCCTTGATGGCCTGCTCAATACTCTTACGGAAATCAGACGTGGTTGCCGTAGCATCATTAAGATCAATAACCCCCAGGCCTGCGGCACTTTGGCAGGCTCCGGGGCGCGAATTGAGGACTTCGTTCAAATGCTGCTTGATTGAGATTAATAGCTCTTGAACACGGCTATGCGAGGAAGGGCCAAAGCCCTTCCCCTGGATACGCTCAAACAAGCTGGCAGAACTTCCTCGCTCCCAATTAAGAAGCGCAGCCATTGCCTGTTATTCCTTATCCAAACGACCAACCAGCGAGAGCTCGAAACTGGCTCCCATGTATTTGAAGTGTGGACGCACCTGCATCGCTACCTGGTACCAGCCCGGATCCCCTTCGACATCCAGAACCTGGATCTGAGCAGAGCGCAGAGGGCGGCGGCTGCGGACATCGGTCGGTGGGTTTTCCTGATCGGCAATGTATTGCTTGAGCCAGATGTTCAGCTCACGCTCCAGATCCTGACGTTCTTTCCAGGAACCAATCTGCTCACGCTGCAGCACTTTGATATAGTGAGCCAGACGGTTGATGATGAACATGTACGGCAGTTGGGTACCCAACTTGTAGTTGGTTTCCGCCATCCGCCCTTCATGGGTATTCGGGAATACCTTCGGCTTTTGTACCGAGTTGGCCGAGAAGAAGGCGGCGTTGTCGGTTCCTTTGCGCATGGTCAGGGTAATAAAGCCCTCTTCCGCCAGCTCAAATTCACGACGATCGGTGATCAGCACTTCGGTCGGGATCTTCGCCTGTACCTGGCCCATTGCCTCATAGAGGTGAACCGGCAGGTTATGCACCGCACCACCGCTTTGTGGCCCGATGATGTTTGGGCACCAGCGGTACTTGGCGAAGCTGTCTGTCAGGCAGGCTGCCAACAGGAATGCGGTGTTGCCCCACAGGAAGTGTTCGTGATTTTTGCTGACGTCTTCGTAGTAGTTGAAATTCTTGATCGGATTTTCAACGGTGGAATACGGCAAACGCAGCAGGAAACGTGGAGTGGTCAGACCCAGATAGCGGGAGTCTTCCGACTCGCGCAGCGCACGCCATTTGGTGTGTGCTGGCCCTTCGAACACCGACTTCATGTCTTTGATGGCAGGCAACTCGGTAAAGCTGTTGATACCAAAGAAGTCCGGCGCAACGCTGGAAAGGAACGGCGCATGTGCCATGGCCCCAACGGCGCTGACGTATTGCAGCAGCTTCATATCCGGCGTGCTGTTGCTGAACGCATAGTTACCGATGATGGCTGCGGTAGGCTCGCCACCAAACTGGCCGTAACCGGATGAGTACACGTGTTTGTAGAAACCAGACTGGATAATCTCCGGCGAGAACTCAAAATCTTCCAGCAACTCTTCTTTCGTCGCGTGCATGATGTTGATTTTGATGTTTTCACGGAAATCGGTGCGATCCACCAGCAGTTTCAGTGAACGCCAGGAGGATTCGATTTCGCGGAATTCTTTGGCATGCAGAATTTCGTCCATCTGGGCACTGAGCTTTTTATCCAGCTCAATGATCATTCTGTCGACCAGCAGCTTGTTGATCGGCTCTTCATTGGTACCGGTGTCCAGAATGCTGCTAATAAACGCGGCAACGCCCTGTTTGGCGACATCATAGCCATCATTACCCGGCATCATGCGGGTCTGAGACATAATTTCGTCTAGCAGGAAAGTGGTACTGGTAGGCTCGGCAGCTAAAACAGCATTTTCTTCATGTAAAGACATACGTTAAATTCCCTCTTTCCGTCTCAATTATTTCTGATTAAGAATGTCCAGTTCCTTTAGCAACTGCTCACGCAT
>NZ_JBKJYW010000407.1:0-8641 GCF_046715635.1 Serratia sp. (in: enterobacteria) | reverse complement strand
CTATTGATGAGAACAAGCAAAAGGCGTTAGCTGCAGCACTGGGCCAGATTGAGAAACAGTTCGGCAAAGGCTCCATCATGCGTCTGGGTGAAGACCGCTCCATGGACGTAGAAACGATCTCCACCGGCTCGCTGTCACTCGATATCGCACTGGGCGCAGGTGGCTTGCCAATGGGCCGTATCGTTGAGATTTATGGCCCGGAATCCTCCGGTAAAACGACCCTGACTCTGCAAGTTATTGCCTCAGCGCAGCGTGAAGGTAAAACCTGTGCGTTTATCGATGCCGAGCATGCGCTGGATCCTATCTACGCCAAGAAGCTGGGCGTGGATATCGACAACCTGCTGTGTTCTCAGCCAGATACCGGTGAGCAGGCGTTGGAAATCTGTGATGCGCTGACCCGTTCCGGCGCGGTTGACGTCATTATCGTCGACTCCGTAGCGGCGCTGACGCCGAAAGCGGAAATCGAAGGCGAAATCGGTGACTCACATATGGGGCTGGCGGCACGTATGATGAGCCAGGCCATGCGTAAATTGGCCGGTAACCTGAAGAACGCCAACACCTTGCTGATCTTCATCAACCAGATCCGTATGAAAATTGGCGTGATGTTCGGTAACCCGGAAACCACCACCGGGGGTAACGCCCTGAAGTTCTATGCTTCTGTCCGTCTGGATATCCGCCGTATCGGTGCGATCAAAGAAGGTGATGAAGTGATCGGCAGCGAAACCCGCGTGAAAGTGGTGAAGAACAAAATCGCTGCGCCGTTCAAACAGGCAGAATTCCAGATCCTGTATGGCGAAGGGATCAACAGCCGTGGCGAACTGGTCGATCTGGGCGTGAAGCACAAGATGATCGAGAAGGCCGGTGCCTGGTACAGTTACAACGGTGAGAAGATCGGTCAGGGTAAGTCCAATGCCTGTAACTTCCTGAAAGAAAACCCGGCCATTGCCGCGGAACTGGACAAAAAACTGCGCGACCTGTTGCTGCACAGCAATGGTGAAGCGGCTGCTGCCAGTGCCGAGAAGGCCGATGACAACGAAGCAGAAACCAGCGAAGAGTTTTAATCTTTGCCGGTGGGTATACGCCCCCCTTAGGGCGTATACCGATCACCAAGGCTTGCAGATATGAATGACGTAGGCTCCCCGCCTTCAGATAATCAGCAAAATACGTTGATTAGCCGTGCGATGCGGCTATTGTCCCAACGCGATCATAGTGAAGCCGAACTGCGCCGCAAACTTGCGGCGCCGCCATTTATGGCGAATGCCAGATTCGGTAGCAAATCCCCTACAGAGCCTCCCGAAGAGCCCATCGATCCCGCAATCATTGAACAGGTGATTAGTTATTGCTACCAGCATAACTGGCTGGACGATCGGCGTTTCGCCAATAGCTTTATCGCCAGCCGCAGCCGCAAGGGATATGGCGCACAACGCATTCGTTCAGAACTGATGCAAAAGGGCGTGGATAAGGAGATGGTGCAGGACGCCCTGGCGGAATGCGAAATCGACTGGTGTGAGCAAGCCAGGGAGATCGCACTGCGCAAATTTGGCGATCCGTTACCGGTAGAATGGAAAGAGAAGGCCAAGGTGTTGCGCTATCTGCTCTACCGCGGCTTCTTCCAGGAGGAAATTCAGTCGATTTACCGTGATTTTGCGCAATGAATGCACACGGCGTTTTACTTCCCCCCGAAGAAAATTTATCTTATCCCCACATTTAGTTCGTGAGCCAGAGGATATCGTCAGGATGTCGAGCCTCTTTCACGCATCGTGATTCTAGTCTTTCCGGGAAAATTATGAGCAAGAGCACCGCTGAGATCCGTCAAGCGTTTCTCGATTTCTTTCATAGTAAAGGCCACCAGGTTGTAGCAAGCAGCTCCCTGGTACCTAACAATGATCCGACATTGCTGTTTACCAATGCCGGCATGAACCAATTTAAAGACGTTTTCCTGGGGCTGGACAAGCGCGCCTACTCGCGTGCCACCACTTCACAGCGTTGCGTGCGTGCCGGTGGCAAGCACAACGATCTGGAAAACGTCGGCTATACCGCCCGTCACCATACTTTCTTTGAAATGTTGGGCAACTTCAGCTTCGGTGACTATTTCAAGCACGATGCTATCAGCTACGCGTGGGAGCTACTGACCGGTGAAAACTGGTTCAACCTGCCGAAAGAAAAGCTGTGGGTCACCGTCTATGAAACCGACGATGAAGCCTTCGACATCTGGCAGAAGCAGATTGGCGTGCCTGCGGAACGTATCATCCGCATCGGCGATAACAAAGGCGCGGCCTTTGCTTCCGATAACTTCTGGCAGATGGGCGACACCGGCCCGTGCGGCCCGTGCACAGAGATCTTCTTCGATCACGGCGACCATATCTGGGGTGGCCCGCCGGGTAGCCCGGAAGAAGATGGCGACCGCTACATCGAGATCTGGAACATCGTGTTCATGCAGTTCAACCGCCAGTCTGATGGCACCATGCTGCCGCTGCCGAAGCCTTCGGTGGATACCGGTATGGGCCTCGAGCGTATCGCTGCGGTGCTGCAACATGTCAATTCCAACTACGAAATCGATCTGTTCACCACCCTGATTGCCGCCGTCGCCAAACTGACCGGCGCAACCGATATGGGTAACAAGTCACTGCGCGTGATTGCGGACCATATCCGTTCTTGTGCCTTCCTGATTGCTGATGGCGTGATCCCGTCGAATGAAAACCGTGGCTACGTGCTGCGCCGTATCATTCGTCGCGCGATCCGTCATGGCAATATGCTGGGCGCGAAGGATACCTTCTTCTACAAGCTGGTTGCTCCGTTGATCGAAGTGATGGGCCCGGCTGCCGACGAGCTGAAACGTCAGCAGGCACAGGTTGAGCAGGTACTGAAATCCGAAGAAGAACAGTTTGCCCGTACGCTGGAGCGCGGTTTGGCGCTGCTGGATGACGAGCTGGCCAAGCTGCAGGGCGATACCCTGGATGGCGAAACGGCATTCCGTTTGTATGATACCTACGGTTTCCCAGTGGATCTGACCGCCGACGTCTGCCGTGAGCGTGGCCTTAAGGTTGATGAGCAAGGCTTTGAGCAGGCGATGGAGGCTCAACGCCGACGTGCGCGTGAGTCCAGCGGTTTTGGCGCGGACTACAACAGCCTGATCCGTGTTGACGGCGCAAGCCAGTTCAATGGTTACGATCGCGAAGAGCAGCAGGCGAAAGTGACCGCTCTGTTCCGTGATGGTCAGCCGGTGGATGAGATCCATGCGGGTGAAGAGGCCGTGGTGGTGCTGGACGAAACGCCATTCTATGGCGAATCGGGTGGCCAGGTCGGCGATAAAGGCGTGCTGAAAGCGGCCGGCAGTGAGTTCGTCGTGAGCGATGCGCAGAAATATGGCCAGGCTATCGGTCACCTGGGCAAGCTGGCTAGCGGCTCGCTGAAGCTGAATGACCGCGTTGATGCGGTGATCGACAGCGAACGCCGTAACCGTATTCGCCTGAACCACTCTGCCACTCACCTGTTGCATGCGGCATTGCGCCAGATCCTGGGTGAGCACGTAGCGCAAAAAGGCTCGTTGGTTAACGACAAATACCTGCGTTTTGACTTCTCGCATTCCGAAGCGATGAAGCCGGAACAAATCCGCGCGGTAGAAGATTTGGTTAACCAGCAGATCCGTCGTAACCTGTCGGTCCAGACCGAAGTGATGGCGTTGGACGATGCCAAAGAGAAGGGCGCGATGGCGCTGTTTGGCGAGAAGTACGATGACCACGTACGTGTGCTGACCATGGGCGATTTCTCTACCGAACTGTGTGGCGGTACGCACGCCAACCGTACCGGTGACATCGGTCTGTTCCGCATCCAGAGCGAGTCTGGTACCGCCGCCGGTATCCGTCGTATTGAAGCTGTGACGGGTGAAGGTGCGATAGCAACCTTGCATCAGCAAAGTGACTTGTTACAGGATGTTGCTCATCTGGTGAAGGGTGACAGCAATAACCTGAGTGATAAAGTGCGTGCGGTACTCGATCGCACTCGTGCGCTGGAAAAAGAGCTGCAACAGCTGAAAGATCAGCAAGCTGCGCAGGAAAGCGCTTCGCTGTCGAGTAAAGCTACGCTGGTCAATGGCGTGAAGCTGCTGGTCAGCCAGTTGGATAACGTTGAGCCGAAGATTATGCGTACCATGGTTGACGAACTTAAAAATCAGCTGGGTTCTGCGATCATCGTGTTGGCCACGGTGGAAGAAGGCAAAGTCAGCCTGATTGCGGGTGTTACCAAAGATCTGACCGACCGGGTTAAGGCCGGCGAGCTGATCGGCAACATCGCACAGCAGGTTGGCGGCAAGGGCGGTGGACGCCCTGATATGGCAATGGCTGGGGGCAGTGATGCCAACGCCTTGCCAGCGGCATTAAACAGCGTAGAGGCCTGGGTGGCCGCGAAACTGTGAATATAAATAAATAGGCGCGTTACTGACGCCGTAAGCCACTGTGGCTTATGGCGTTTTTAGACTGTGCTAACACAATGTAGTGACAATTGCGGGAACAAAGTTTTCCAGGTCGGCTAAACTTATTCTTAATCTGGAGTGACACCAAGTCTGCTTACATTTATTGTGGGTTCTTGACTTACGTTTTCACTGCATATAATGGATAATGGCGGGGAAACTGAGAGACCCGACTCTTTTAATCTTTCAAGGAGCAAAGAATGTTAATTCTGACTCGTCGAGTTGGTGAAACCCTCATGATTGGCGATGAGGTTACGGTCACAGTGCTAGGGGTTAAAGGCAACCAAGTTCGTATTGGTGTGAATGCCCCCAAAGAGGTGTCTGTTCACCGCGAAGAAATCTACCAGCGCATCCAGGCCGAGAAGTCTCAACAGACGACTTACTGATTTCTAAGTAGCGTCTCGTTCTATAACGAGACGCTTCTTGCTTTGCTTGACCCGCTTTTCCCCTCCTTTTCACGCTTGCTGTATCTCCCCTCTACTTTTTTGCCAATAATCTTTCATCTGCGATCAAACTCTTATCCGCGTTAGCACGGCATTTTCCTGTTGATAAAGCACTCTTTTTGCCGCGAAATCACCCATGTTGCCTGTGATTTGTGCAAACGCGCGAGAGTTGGGAAAAATTGTTTGACTTATAAACCCACGAAAGTAATATGTGCGCCACGCAGTGCCGATGAGCTTCTCTAAAGCAAGTTAGGCACAATTCGCAAGAAGCGTACTGGTGAGGTGGCCGAGAGGCTGAAGGCGCTCCCCTGCTAAGGGAGTATGCGGTCAAAAGCTGCATCCGGGGTTCGAATCCCCGCCTCACCGCCATTTGCATCCATAGCTCAGCTGGATAGAGTACTCGGCTACGAACCGAGCGGTCGGAGGTTCGAATCCTCCTGGATGCACCATATTATAATGTACCTATCGCGAACGCTAACTCGTAGATAGATACAATATGGAAGGTAGCACTAGGGAGGATAACGTTGCACTGCAACGGCCCAACGGGTGAAGCGCTTGCGCTGAATAATCCTCCTGGATGCACCATATATAGAAAAACCCGCTTCGGCGGGTTTTTCGCTTTCTGATATCCTGCTTCTGTCTTCTTAATCCTTCTATCGACACCGCATTTTCCGTCATGCTCTGGCAGCGACAACCTTTCGGCTTTACGCTAAAGTAGCTTTCTTTGCTCAATGGTCATGGAGTCACGATGTACGATCGCTATCAGGGTCTGATCTTCGACATGGACGGTACCATTCTGGACACTGAGCCAACGCACCTCAAGGCGTGGCACGAGGTGTTGGCACGTTACGGAATGAAGTTTGATGCAGCCGCCATGACAGGGCTGAACGGCTCACCGACCTGGCGCATTGCTCAGGCGGTGATTGCTGCACATCAGGCCGATCTCGATCCTCATCAACTGGCCGCCGAGAAAACCCGCGCGGTAGAAAGCATGCTTTTAGACACGGTGAGCCCATTACCGCTGATTGAGGTGGTGAGGTCTTATCATGGCCGCCGTCCCATGGCGGTAGGGACGGGTAGTGAGCACCGGATGGCGGAGATGTTGCTGCGTCATTTAGGGTTGTTCGACTGCTTTGATGCCATCGTCGGGGCTGATGATGTTCAACGCCACAAGCCGGAGCCGGATACTTTCCTGCGCTGTGCGGAGTTGATTGGCGTGCCTCCTGAGCACTGTGTGGTGTTTGAAGATGCTGATTTCGGCATTCAGGCCGCCAGAAGCGCCAATATGGCCGTGGTAGACGTTCGCACGTTGTGAGTAGTACGCTGGCGGTTATGTCGCTGTTTGGCAGCAGCTTCCTTAGTGCGACGCTGTTGCCTGGCAATTCAGAGATCGTGTTGGTTGCGTTGTTGACCAACAGCAGCGCTTCACCAGGTTTACTGGTGCTGGCTGCAACGTTGGGAAATACCCTGGGTGGGTTGACCAACGTCATTATCGGGCGCCTGTTACCGGCGTTGAAACCACAACGCGGGCTGGAAACGGCTCTTGGTTGGTTACAACGCTTTGGCCCGGCTGCGCTGTTGCTCAGTTGGGTGCCGGTTGTAGGCGATTTATTGTGCGTGTTGGCAGGCTGGCTGCGCATGCCATGGGGCGCCGTTACGCTGTTTCTGTGTATCGGAAAAGCGTTGCGTTACATCATCTTGACGATGATTACGCTGCAGGGTATCGCCTGGTGGCATTAACCAAGTGAATATAACTCAATATTCTCTAGGGAGCGGATTCAGTATGCTTACAGCTATCGTTTTTAGAAGCGGGAGGTCAATTTGATCCCGGACGTATCACAGGCGCTTTCTTGGTTGGAAGCCCACCCTCATGCATTAAAAGGGATCCGGCGCGGTATTGAGCGTGAAACACTGCGGGTCACCGCGGATGGCACGCTTGCCAGCACGGGTCATCCAGAACAACTGGGGGCGGCATTAACGCACCATTGGATCACCACGGACTTTGCCGAGGCGCTGTTAGAATTTATTACACCGGTTGATGACGACCTCGATCACTTGCTGACGTTCCTGCGTGATATCCATCGTCACGTGGCGCGCAATCTGGGTGAAGAGCGCATGTGGCCGCTTAGCATGCCGTGCTTTATCGGCGCCGAGCAGGATATCGAGCTGGCGCAGTTTGGTACCTCGAACATTGGCCGGATGAAAACGCTGTACCGCGAAGGGTTGAAGAATCGCTACGGCGCGTTGATGCAAACCATTTCCGGGGTGCACTACAACTTCTCCCTGCCGCTGGAGTTTTGGCAGGCGTGGGCTGGCGTTGAGGATGAAGAGAGCGGTAAAGAGCAGATCTCTGCGGGATATTTCCGCCTGATCCGCAACTACTACCGCTTTGGTTGGGTGATCCCGTATCTGTTTGGGGCATCGCCAGCCATCTGTTCCTCGTTCCTCAAAGGCCGGGAAAGCGATTTGCCGTTTGAGCACAATGACCGGGGCATGTGCTATCTGCCTTATGCTACCTCGCTGCGTCTGAGCGATCTGGGCTATACCAATAAGTCGCAGAGCAATCTGGGCATTACCTTTAACGATCTGCAAACCTATGTGCAAGGTCTGAAGCGCGCTATTGCGACGCCTTCGGAAGACTATGCCAAGCTGGGGGTGAAAGAGGGCGATCGCTATCTGCAACTGAACAGCAACGTGTTGCAGATCGAAAACGAACTCTATGCCCCGATCCGGCCAAAACGCGTCACCCACAGCGGTGAGACACCGTCAGATGCGCTGTTACGTGGCGGTATCGAATATATCGAGGTGCGCTCGCTGGATATCAACCCATTCTCGCCAATCGGTGTGGATGCGGTACAGGCGCGTTTCCTGGATCTGTTCCTGGTGTGGTGTGTATTGGCGGATGCGCCAGAAATGAGCAGCGACGAGCTGTTGTGCACCCGTAAAAACTGGAACCGGGTGATCCTGGAAGGGCGTAAGCCAGGCCAGACCATCGGCATCGGCTGTAACGATAGTCGTGAACCGTTGGATAAGGTCGGCAAGGCGCTGTTTGACGATCTGAAGCGTGTGGCTGAAGTGTTGGATAGCGAAGCGGGCGATCGGCAATATCAGCAGGTGTGTGAACAACTGGTGGCGGCGTTTGACGATCCGGAGCTGACGTTCTCGGCCCGTATCCTCAAGGAAATGAAAGCGCAAGGCACCGGTAGCGTTGGCCTGGAACTGGCGGAAAAATATCGCAAAATGCTGATAGAGGAGCCGCTGGAACTGCTGACCGAAGAGCAACTCGCTCAGGAGCAGCAGGCCTCGTGGCAGCGCCAGCGCGACATAGAAGCCAATGATACGCTAAGCTTTGAACAGTTCCTGAAGGAAAACGGCGGGGGCTGAAAAAGAAAAAGGCCACATCACTGTGGCCAAATACACATCTCTGAAAACAGTGATGATGATAACAAATGCGCGTCTTTCATAGATTAAGACCCGCAGGGTTGGAAAAGGTTTCATCGGTACGAAAAAAGTTTCGAAATAAATTCATTTTACCAAGAGGTGATGACATGCCACTGCTGGATAGCTTTACCGTAGATCATACTCGCATGGCGGCTCCGGCTGTCCGCGTTGCTAAAACCATGCAAACTCCCCATGGGGATACCATCACCGTATTCGATCTGCGTTTCTGTCGCCCGAATCTGGAAGTGATGCCAGAGCGTGGGATCCATACCTTGGAACATCTGTTCGC
>NZ_JBKJYW010000406.1:0-19845 GCF_046715635.1 Serratia sp. (in: enterobacteria) | reverse complement strand
CTTGTGTGAGAAAGCTGCTAACCATCCTGAATGCGATGCTACGGGATAATAAAAAATGGGTGACAAATTAATCATCACCCGTTGACTTTAAACACAGCTGCTCTCCCTGTGGGAGAGGGTTAGGGTGAGGGAGCATGCCGCGCCACTGAAGCCTGAAGCAGGTGGGGATTATACAGGTTAGCCGACCGTTGAGCGCAGGAATGCGCGATTCGAGGCACAGCCAATTAGGGTTAGCACCTGATATCTCTCCACAAGCTAAAACCCCCGCAGGCTGGGAGTCTGCGGGGGTTTTGGCAACGGTGAACAAGCGAAGAGATTAGTGGATCCGGCGCCCGAAGCTGGTCAGGAGACAACCGCCTGTAAACCGTATTTATTGATTTTACGCCACAGCGTGGTGCGCCCTATTTTCAACGCCTTGGCCATCTCGTTCATTTTGCCACCGTACAGCTCCCAGGCCTGTTCGATCGTCTGTCTTTCCACTTCGTCCAGCGAAAGTAACGGCGGCAGTGCACCCCCGGCACTATTATGTAGATTGTTCTTTATTTCGTCAGGGAGCTCGTCGAAGTAAATAACGTGCCCTTTGCGATGCAGCAGTATTTTCTCGATTTTATTCTTTAACTCGGAATTATTGCCTTTCCAACTGTAATTCATCAATGCTTCCATCGCCTTATCGTCGACAGAGATAAAGGTATTATTAGCCTTACCATGTTCATTAATTAATGACTGGATAATATGCCGCACATCCTCTTTGCGATTCCTTAACGGTGGAATATCGATTTCATGGATGGAGATTTCATAATAAAGCTGTCGACTAAAACGATTCTGTGAAACATACAGCCCCAGATCGGATTGCGCGCTGGCAATAAACTGGAAATTCACCGGAATGAGCCGCTGGCTATCGCTGCGCATCACCAGGCCGGTTTTAAGCATTTTCAGCAAAGCACTCTGCAAGGTAGACGGTAAATATTCGATATTCTCCAGATAAAGCGTGCCACCATGGGCCAGTTCGAATTTTGACGATTGCCCTTTGTCTTCATCGTAACCCAGCACCTCTTTATCCATATTGTCTGGGTGCAGCATACCGCAGTTCAGGGTGATAAATGGCCCGGTTTTAAATTCACTTTCGTTGTGGATCGCCATCGCCAGCCCCAGCTTGCCAACCCCCTCTTCACCGTACAACAGGATCGGAACTCTGGATTTCACCGCCCGCTTCGCCACCGTGATCACATGCCGCATCTTTTTCGACACGGCGGGCAGATTCTCGAAGGTAATATTGGCGCTACGGCCAATCTGCCGCTGGGCCAACTCGCGTATCTTGTCCAAGGGATGGGAGAGTAGCAAGAAGCTGTGATCGCTTAACGGGCGCAGCGTGACCAGGGCTTCGATAAACTCACCCAACACCTCTACCGTGATTTGTTTGCGCACCAGCTTCACCCGTTGCTCGATCCCCGCCATGATGACCGGCGAGAAGCGAATGACCTGATGAATATTCTTGCCAATAATGTCGTTAACCGGCAGGTTGAAGGCGTGGGCCGCCTGGGGATTGATCATGGTGATGATCATATTTTCATCCCAGGCCAGCAGGCCGTCGTCCATGCATTCCAGCACCGCATTGCGCTGGCACAGCACATTGTTGGTGCTCAGTTGTTCACTGGTGATGTGTAACCGCAGTTCCACTTCGCGGGCGCAGGCATTGGCGATCATCAGGCTCTGCTTGCTGTGGAGTTCTGCGCGTTTGAGTAGCAGGATCGCCCCGCACTTTTTGCCGCTTAGGTCGAAGAACGGCGCCGCAGCACAAGCATAAGGATGCAGGTGTTTGTTGTAGTGTTCTGCGGTAAGGATCTCTACCGGTGAGTTCTGATCCAGGCACAGGCTGACCGCATTGGTACCAATGATGCCCTCATTCCAGAAACAGCCCTTTTTCAACCCTAACTGGTTGAGTTCGTTAATCAGGTTCGGGTGTCCTACCAGCGATAACATGCAGCCGTTGTCATCTGTGACCGCCAGCACCATCTCTTCAGGTTCGCCCAGCGCATAGGTATCTTCAATCACAATACCGGCCACCAGAATGGTGGTACGGTGGCGATGCAACAGTGAATTCAGGGTAAAGCCGGAAACAATGTGCGGTTTCATCCACTTATAGGGGCTGGATTGCTTGCAGCAGCGTTCCCAGGATTTAAGGACCGGTGAGGACAAAAATTCCGGGGCAACCCAATGATGTTTTTGGAAAAAATCCCACCGCTTTTTAAGTTCTAGCTGAATATCCATAATGACCTCGGCCTGGCATATTAATAAGAGAGTCTTATATTAAATTCCTTTTCTTTTTTTATTTTGTTCGGGTGGTAGTTTGATACTACCTGACTGCCTGCCGCGAATATTGATATTTCGCATGAAAGTGTTTTATTCATAAATCCAGATTATGAATTACGACTTGGCAAAAACATTAATAGTTCAATATCCTACTCAGGTTTTAGGCATTTACCCTGAATTTAATTCTTCTATCCGAGTAATATAAAGCAGTTTATTTGGGGATGGAGGGCAATCCAGGAGCATTTTGAGTCGCTCCTGGATTGTGGTTGGTCAGTCTTAGTCACGAATGCAGAAATTACTCATATGCTCCAGCGCACGGATCATCGCAGAGTGATCCCAGTGGCTGCCCCCCAACGCGGCACAGGTGCTGAACAACTGTTGGGCCATCGCGGTGTTAGGCAGGTTCAGTTGGAGCTCACGCGCCCCTTCCAACGCCAGATTAAGGTCTTTCTGGTGCAGCGCAATACGGAACCCTGGATCGAAGGTGCCCTTGACCATGCGCTCACCGTGAACCTCAAGAATTTTTGAAGAGGCAAACCCGCCCATCAACGCCTGGCGAACGCGGGCAGGATCGGCACCGGCTTTGGCAGCAAACAGCAGCGCTTCAGAAACCGCTTCAATATTCAGCGCCACGATGATCTGGTTGGCAACCTTGCAGGTCTGGCCATCGCCGTGTCCACCCACCAAGGTGATATTCTTGCCCAGGAGCTGGAACAGCGGACTGATACGCTCAAAGACTTCTGGATCGCCGCCCACCATGATGGAAAGCGTACCCGCTTTGGCCCCAACTTCGCCACCGGATACCGGAGCATCCATATACTGAGCGCCGGTTTTTTCCACCCGTGCGGCAAAGCGCTTGGTGGCCATGGGGGAAATGGAACTCATATCCACCACGGTCTTGCCAGCGCTCAGCCCTTTCTCCACTCCGTACTCTTCATTGAACAGCACATCTTCAACCTGCGGCGTATCCGGCACCATGATAAAAATCACTTCGCAGGCCAGGGCTACCGCCGCCGGGGTTGGGCAGGCAATCCCCTTGGCACCCAATAATTCCGCTGGTGCTTTCTCAAAATGCTCGGCGAAATAGAGCGTATAACCGGCATCCTGCAGGTTTTTGGCCATAGGCTTGCCCATGATGCCCGTTCCGATAAAACCAATATTCTTCATGATGATCCCTTATTGTTCACCCATGGAGTGCCAACCATCAGCCTCCGTAGGTAGTCATATTCAGAGGTTATTCAGCCAGCCCAGACCGGCTTCGGTGCCATTGGCTGGCACATATTCACAACCGATCCAGCCGTCATACCCCAACGCATCAATATGCTGGAACAGGAACGGGTAGTTGATCTCCCCAGTGCCGGGCTCATGGCGGCCTGGGTTGTCCGCCAGTTGCAGATGACCAATCAGCGGCAAATAACGCTCTAGGGTTTTGGCAAGATCGCCTTCCATGATTTGCATATGGTAAATGTCATACTGGTAGCGCAGGTTGGTTCTACCGACCTGCCTGACCAATTCCGCCGCCTGCTTGCTGTTATTGACAAAGAAGCCGGGAATATCGCGGGTATTGATCGCTTCAATCACCAGTTCGATGCCATGCTCCGCCAGGCGGTTGGCAGCAAAGGTCAGGTTGTTGATCAGCGTGGTATTGGCTTGCTCTTCGCTTAGCTGCTCAGGCTTCTTGCCAGCCAGGCAGTTCACCTTGCGGCATCCCAGCGCCTTGGCATAAACGATGGCGTTCTCCACGCCACTGCGGAACTCATCTACGCGATCGGGCAGGCAGGCAATACCGCGTTCCCCTTGCGCCCAGTCGCCCGCAGGCAAGTTAAACAGCACCTGGGTGAGTTGATGTTTAGCCAGCTCCTGGGCAATTTCCTGGGCCGAGAAGTCATAGGGAAACAGGTATTCAACCCCAGTAAAACCCGCTGTTTTGGCCGCCGCGAAGCGCTCCATAAACGGATATTCGGTAAACATCATGGTCAGGTTGGCAGCAAATTTTGGCATGATCTCTTTTCCTCCTGATGGCCGCGCTTAAAGGTCGATGATGTCTTCAAATTCGGTGACTTTATCGATATCCGGCCCCATGGCGATGTTGGTCACCCGCTCGGTGATCACTTCCACCACCACCGGCACGCGGTAACGATCGCGCAGTTGCTTAGCTTCTTCCAACGCAGGCCCGATCATCTCCGGGTCAAACACGCGCAATGCCTTACAGCCGAGCCCTTCCACCACTTTCACGTGGTCGACACCGTAACCATTCACCTCTGGCGCATTGATATTCTCGAACGCCAGTTGCACGCAGTAATCGATATCAAAGGCGCGCTGTGCCTGGCGGATCAGGCCAAGGTAGGCGTTGTTGATCAGCACGTGGATATACGGCAGGTTAAACTGCGCGCCTACCGCCAGCTCTTCCACCAGGAACTGGAAGTCATAGTCACCTGAGATCGCCACAACCTGAGTATCAGGATCGGCCTTCACCACCCCTAACGCGGCAGGCAATGTCCAGCCCAAAGGTCCAGCCTGACAGGCGTTGATCCAGTGACGAGGCTTGTAGACGTGCAGGAACTGGTTGGCCGCAATCTGGGCCAGACCGATGGTGGAGATATAACGGGTATCCTTACCAAAGGCTTTGTTCATCTCGTGATAGATGCGCTGTGGCTTGATCGGCGTGCAATCAAAGTCGTCGCGGCGCAGCATGCTGCGCTTACGCGCCAGGCAACTCTGTGCCCAGTCGCTACGGTCTTTCAGTTTGCCCGCAGCCTGCATTTCTTTAGCCACTTCGACAAAGCGCGCCAACGCCACTTTGGCGTCAGAGACGATCCCCAAATCTGGACTGAAAACGCGGCCAATTTGCGTCGGCTCGATATCGACGTGGATAAACTTGCGGTCTTTGGTGTAAGTCTCCAGCGCGCCGGTATTGCGGTTTGCCCAGCGGTTACCGATGCCGAAGACGAAATCGGACGCCAGGAAGTTGGCATTACCGTAGCGGTGGTTAGCCTGGCAGCCCATGCGCCCGGCCATCAGCGGATGATCGTCGGCAATCGCGCCCCAGCCACGTAAGGTCTGAATGACCGGTACACCGGTAATTTCGGCCAGTTCCAACAGCAGAGCGGAGGCTTCGGCGTTGATGATGCCGCCACCGGCGATCAACACCGGCTTTTCGGCCGCATTCAGCATTTCCAGCGCACGGATAGCCTGGGCACGAGTGGCCTGCGGGCGGTGCGGCACCATCGGTTGGTAGAGCTCAATATCAAACTCAATTTCCGCCATTTGCACGTCAAACGGCAAATCGATTAACACCGGTCCAGGGCGGCCCGAACGCATTTCGAAGAACGCCTTCTGGAAGGTACCTGGCAGTTGGCCGGCTTCAAGAATGGTCACGGCCATCTTGGTCACCGGCTTGGCGATGGACTCAATATCCACCGATTGGAAATCTTCCTTGTGCAGCTTGGCTACCGGCGCCTGGCCAGTCAGGCATAAGATCGGGATCGAGTCTGCCCAGGCGGCATACAGCCCAGTGATCATATCGGTTCCGGCTGGCCCGGAAGTTCCGATGCACACCCCAATGTTGTCCGCCGCAGCACGCGTGTAACCCTCCGCCATGTGCGACGCCCCTTCAACGTGGCGTGCCAGGATATGATCGATTCCCCCCAGCTTTTTCAATGCAGCGTAAAGTGGATTGATGGCCGCGCCAGGAACGCCAAAGGCGACGCTAATGCCCTCTTTTTTCAAAATTTCGACTGCTGCTTCAATTGATCTCATTCGTGCCATTTGCTGTCTCCAGAAATTCATACCCATCAAAGCCCTGAGCCAAGCTGGGACAATGCGCGGTATTACTGTCATTGACGTTTAATTTAAGTGTGATTATTCGATATTTTCAGAGCTCGGCAACTCAGAGGCATCGCGTTCAAAATGAAACGCCGCCGGTGCCTTTTTCGTTTCATACTGGAACGACTGGCGGATAAAACCAAAAAAAGTTTGAACTCCCAAAGTTATTAGCCGCTTCTCTGTCTCGCAATACATTAAATGATTTACCAGTCACAAATTACGGCATTATCCGGGCTAAAAGTTAACCGTTACGTAACTCATTACCAAGCACGTCATTGAGGAATTTTTTCTGCTCAACTCAAAGCTTCTTTTTTAAAATACAGTTCGATAGCATAAAATGCGGCGATAGCAAACAAGCCACTATAGGATAATCGATAGGCTCCGCCCCAATCCTTTAGCCAGGCGAGTCGCAACAACCCAAGAAAAACACCACACAAGACGGTGACTATCCAATAGTTTACCGTCAGATAAATATAATTTTCCTGTTGATTTGGCGTTTTCATACTCGCTCTCCATAAACCCTGTTTTCAGTTGGTTGACGCAGGAAAAACGCACGCCGCGGATGGCTGGCCGCACCTATTTTCGCCAACGGGTGATCGGGAAGAACCTCATGATGGCAAACCACATACTGGCGCCGACTACACGTCAGAAAGTGCTTTTTTACCGCAACCTGCTGGCTACATGGATCAAATACGTTGCCGTCGCCATCGATATAATCAGCCTCAATAATACAGTGATCGACACGCCGCGAGAGTTTTTTTGCCATCGACATCTGAATACTGGCATTATCCCCATCAGGCGATAAATCCCGACCGAGAAAAAATATACCGATAAACGGATTTTTTTGTGCTTGAACAATAAGCTCAACATGCTGCGTAATGAGATAATAACTTTCCTCTGGGAGTAATCCGATCAGAACTTCCCCCAGAGTCTGGCTATCAACATAAAGGCAACTCCCCGCCTCTAGTTCGCCAACAATTGCCTTGGCAATGGCCATAATCTGCTCAGCCCCAAAGATACTTTTCCCATCTTGAGGTTTATTTAGTTCCCCCGCACCGCCATGGCAGCGACGAAGTTGATGTTGGCACTCCAGTATATTCAAGTCTCGCCGGATAGTGTGAACGGAAACATTCAACTCTCTGGCCAACTCGTCCGTGCTAATATAGCCACGCTCTTGCAACTGGGCCAATATGGCACTATGTCTGGAGGCTACCTGGATTGATGTCAGCATACGGCCCTGTAAAATAGAGTGAATAATGCCTTTCCGCCAGCGCAGACCGTGGAGTATTAAATAATATTGATAAGCAATAAAGGGTTAATCTCTGGTTGAACCTCTCCTTGTGCCAACTAACTTAATCCTTGGTCAAGCGGCTAACGCTTGATTGAGCCAGTATGGATAAGGCAAAAATGATAGTCAAACCGGGGGGAAGTAGCGATATTCGTTTCATTTAGAAACATCGAGAGGGAATTGATAATGAGAAAAAACCCATTCCACGCGGTTATCACGCAGAATGGGTGGTAGTGAGGTAATGGATAATTTACCGCAGGTTCGGCGTAGAGCCACGGGCTGCGCGCCGTTGCTTTTCCAACTGCATGGCTTGCAGGTCCGCAGGCCGGATCAGGGTTAACGCCGCCGTTGGGCACACCTCGACACAGGCTGGCCCCGCTTCGCGCCCCTGACACAGATCGCATTTATTCGCCTGAGCCCGTTGATGCGCTACACCATTGCTGCCATAACCCTGATTGACCACCACCTCCATCGCGCCATAAGGGCAAGCCACCATGCAGCTCTTGCAGCCAATACAGCGCGACTGGAGCACCTGCACGCTGCCATCCTGGTTATAGATGGCCTCGTTCGGGCAGGCATTCAGGCAAGGGGCATTCTCACACTGGCGGCACAGCATCGGTACGCTGACGCTAAGGGTTTTCATCACCCGTAAGCGAGGATTGAAGTTTTCCGCCGTCATCGGTAACGGATTATCCCCCAGATGTGCCATCACGCAGGCAATCTCGCAGGTGCGGCAGCCAATGCACTGTTTCATATCGGCAATGACAAACTGATTCATACCGTCTCTCCTTGAGCCGCGCTAGAGCACATTGAGGTAATAACCGATGCTTTCCGCCGCCTTGCGCCCTTCGGCAATGGCGGTCACGATCAGATCGGCACCGCGCACGATGTCACCACCGGCGAAAATCTTGCGGTTACTGGTTTGGTACGGATAACCCGCCACCGTTGGCGCCACCACGCGCCCTTGCCTGTCCAGCATGACGTTATGTTCTGCCAACCAGCCCATACGATGCGGGCTAAAGCCAAAGGCCATGATCACCGCATCCGCCGGTACGATATGTTCGGAACCCTCAACAGGTACCGCCTGCCGCCTGCCCTGGCTATCGGGAGCCCCCATTTCGGTTCGCCGCATCTGAATGCCGCTGACCTTACCTTCCTCATCGATCACGATGCTTAGCGGTTGCAGGTTGAACATGAATTCTGCGCCCTCTTCCCGCGCATTTTTCACTTCCTTTTTCGACCCCGGCATACTCTTTTCATCACGCCGATAGGCACAAATCACCTGCTCAGCACCGTGACGTAATGAGGTACGAACGCAGTCCATAGCGGTATCACCGCCCCCCAGTACGATCACCCGCTTGCCCGCCATATTGACGTAAGGGCTTTGCGGGTTTTCGGCATAGCCCATCAGCTGTTGGGTGTTGGCGATCAGGAATGGCAAGGCGTCATACACTCCCGGCGCACCTTCATTTTCCAGGCCGGAACGCATCGATTTATAGGTTCCCACGCCAAGGAACAGCGCATCGTAATCATTGAGCAGGGTTTCCATCGAGATGTCTTTGCCAATCTCGGTATTCAAACGGAACTCCACACCCATATCGCTGAAGATCTCACGCCTTCTGGCCATCACGTCCTTTTTCAGCTTGAACGCCGGAATGCCGAAGGTCAGCAACCCACCAATTTCGGGATAGCGATCAAATACCACCGGTTTGATGCCATGGCGCACCAGGATATCGGCACAGCCCAGCCCCGCCGGACCCGCGCCAATAATGGCAACGCGCTTGCCACTGGCTTTCACCGCCGACATATCTGGCCGCCAGCCCATCTCAAAGGCCGTTTCGGTGATGTAGCGTTCAATGTTACCGATGGTGACGGCTCCCCCATGCTCATTGAGCGTACAGGATTGCTCGCACAATCGGTCCTGTGGGCATACCCGCCCGCACACTTCCGGCAGGCTGCTGGTTTGGTGCGATAGCTCCGCCGCTTCCCAGATGCGCCCCTGGCTGGCCAGCTTGATCCACTGCGGGATCTGATTATGTAGCGGGCAGGTCCAGGCGCAGATACTTTGCTTGCCGCAGCTCAGGCAACGTTCGGCCTGTTGCTGGATCTGCTGCTCATTAAAGGGTTGGTAGATTTCGGCAAAACTGGTTTGGCGTAGCTCGAGCGGGATTTTGCTGGCTTCCAGGCGTGGTGCCCGAGGCTGTTGCAACAGATTACGGATTGGCGTTGATTTCTTCGACGCTTTCGCTTCCGGGCTCTGATTAGCGGCACTGCCAAACAGTTGGCTATGGTGATCGCGCGCGGCCGCACGTAGCCGCTTGTCTCGCTGCTGATCCAGCAACGTTTGGTTATCCACCAGGCTTAGTGCATGGGTTGGGCAGGCGCGCACACAGGCAGGTTCATGGTTCAGCTCGCTGCACAGGTCGCATTTCTGGGCCTCGACCTTCTGATAGCTGTCTGCCAGGCGATGATTGGCGGGCTGCACCATTTCTGTCACTACCGTCATCATGCCAAACGGACAAGCGACCGCACAGGCTTTGCAGCCGATGCATTTCTCCTGGCTGACCTGAATGCTGGTATCACTCTGTTCAATGGCCCCGGTAGGACAAACATTGGCACAGGGCGCATCTTCACAATGGTGGCAGAACACGGCCGTATTACCCTGGGTGCTCTGAATAACCTTGACTCTGGGGGTGAAATATTCACGCTTGCTTGGGTATGCCCCTTGATGATGCGCAGTCACGCAGGCGACCTCGCAACTCCGGCAGCCAATGCAGGCTTCTGATTCCGCAACGATAAATTGATTCATAGGTATCCTTTCCGAACAGGCTGACTGAAAAAACACACTTTCGTTGACGTTATCTCCTTATCTTGGCTGGCGTAGGCAGGTGTCAGTAAGGTTATAACCATGTAAATATAGTGGTTGTATTTGATCCCTTTCCATGACATTTCGCATGAAAATGGCGTAATGCCCCCATCCGCTGTAAAGCCAGGCAGGACAACACTTCGCTTTCATCACCCATTGTCGTATTGGATCACATTTATACAACGCCATTGGTTGTTCTATTGCCCTCAATACATTAATATTATTTATACATATATGGATTTTTTGTTTTTATTGAGCGGAATATATTCATGTAATAAATGAGGAATGTGCATGCCAGGGATAAGCAAGAAAGCCAGCGGGCTGCGGTTTACGTTTAGTATTGGCAAGTTGCCAGCAGACGCTTTTGTGGTGGTGGGATTTACGCTGCATGAGCAATTCTCCAGCCCTTTCACGCTGGAGATTGAGGCTGCCAGTGCCAGGCCCAGCGTGGCGTTTCACTCGATCCTGGATAGTAACGCGACCCTGACGATTTGGCGAAATACCGAGGTGCAACGCGTCGTTAATGGCATCGTTATCTCCCTGGAGCAAGGGGACACCGGACTTCATCAAACGCGTTACCGGTTTAGCATCCGTCCCTCGCTCTGGCGAGCCGGGTTAGGACACCACTCACGCATTTTCCAGCAACAGGATTTTCTGACCATTGTGCAAACCGTGCTGAAAGAAAACAATATCAGCAATTTTGCTTACGCTTTTCGTCAAACGCACGGTGTACGTGATTTTTGCGTCCAATATGACGAAAGCGATCTTGAGTTCATCAGCCGCCTGGCCGCAGAAGAAGGGATCTACTATTGCTTCGAGCACCAAGACGGCGTGCACACGGTAGTCTTTTATGATGATTCTGCCTCAGCGGATGACGGCCCGACATTACCCTACCACCCCGGCAAAGCGGAACAAGCCGACGAATGGTGTGTCACCAGCTTTCGCCGCCGGGAGAGCGTGCGCCTTACCGAGGTACGGCTGAAAGATTACACCTTTAAAGATCCCCAATGGGCCGCAGAATATGGCGACCATGCGCGCGATATTGAACATCAGCCAACCCAGTATGTTCATTACGACTATCCTGGCCGCTATAAAGACCAGAAAGGTGCCGCGTTTGCCCGTTGGCGTATCCAGGCGTTGCGAAATGATGCCCATCAGGGCGAAGGGGAAAGTAACTGCCCGGCACTGCAACCTGGCGAGCACTTCATCCTGCAAGGTCATCCACAGGAGAGCAATAACCGGCGCTGGCAAATCAGCGGGGCAACTCACACTGGCAGGCAACCGCAGGCATTGGAGGCCGTATCAGGAGAGCAAGGCACTACCCTGGCCTGCCGGTTTAACTTTATTCCGGATCGTCAGACCTGGCGTCCCCATCCATTGCCGAAACCGCGTATCGATGGCGCACAGATTGCCATTGTCACCGGCCCGGCTACTGAAGAAATCTTTTGTGATGAGTTTGGTCGGGTGAAGGTCCGTTTTCTCTGGGATCGCTCGGGCAGAACCGATGACAGCAGCTCCTGTTGGATCCGGGTATCACACCCTTGGGCAGGGCCACGTTGGGGCATGTCGGCCGTGCCGCGCATCGGCCATGAGGTGATCGTCGAGTTTCTGAATGGCGATCCCGATCAGCCCGTGATTATCGGCCGCACCTATCATGCCAGCAACCTACCCCCGGGCAAACTGCCGGGTACTAAAACCCAGATGTCGATCCGTTCACAAACCCATAAGGGTGAAGGTTTTAACGAGTTGCGTTTTGAAGATGAAAAAGGCCGGGAAGAGCTCTACCTGCATGCGCAAAAGAACATGACAACCGAAGTGCTGCATGACAGTACCGAACGTATCGATCATGACCAGAACCGGCGGATAGGCAACGATCGTCGGCAACAGATTGTCCACAATGATTTTCTGCAGGTTAATGGCGAAAAGCGTGACCGGATAGAAAGCGATTATTCCCTGAGCGTGAATAGCAATTGCCATATCCATGCCAACAGCGCCCTATTAGCGGAAGTTGGGCAGGAAATTCACCTGAAGTCCGGCAGCAAAATAGTGATAGAAACCGGCACGGAAATCACCCTCAAGGCCGGTTCCAGCTTTATAAAAATCGATCCTAGTGGCATCACGATCGGCCCCACGCTCCATGTAGGCACCGGCAGCCCAGGCTCCGGCAGAGGATGGGGCGGCAAAATGCCCGATGTTATCCCTATCCCAGCCAGCGTCCCTGCCTTTGCGCTAAATCCTGCTCAGGTCAGCGCGTTTAAACAACCGCGAGCATTTTGCGAAGAGTGTGAGCGATGTAAACAACAGGGCTGCGCAATTTAATCGGATCAGTTTGCTGGAGGAAACGAAGATATGGAGAGTCAACTACAGCAATGGTTGGCCAATTCAGCATCAGGACAACGGCTTTATGCGGTGTTGTCCAGCGTCAGCGATGCGCAACCATTGAAACACTACTACCAACTCGATGGCTCCCGCGTTGCAGAAGGGATTTATCACTATACGGCCTACAAAGATTGGTACGAAGTGATGCCCTATCTAGTGGAGCTGTCGGTTAATAGTCCGTTCTTGGCGTGGGTAGATGAGACTCCCTCAACAGACTGGGGATGGCTGGCAGTCAGTGAACAGCCACGTCAGCGCATTCTCGACCATTTACGGGGCTTAACGCAGATTAAATTACCGGCTGAGAAGACGGTATTTTTCCGCTATTGGGATGGTCAGTTTTTGCCGTTAATCCTGGCCGCCTCCACCGAACAGCAGAAAAATCAGCTAATGGGGGTGTTCAGCTCGCTTTGGGTACGGCAACAGGTTATTGAATTGCCAGCGCAGGCAGCTCCCGTTCTGGCAGGAATGGTGACGCTGGAAGAAGCGCAACTCGCCAAGTTAAAGCAGCAAAACCAGAACGAGCAGATTAGCCAACTACAGCGCTACTTTAGCGATAAATTTCCGAAGCGTTCCCGCCTGTTGGGTGATGAACAGGTCCAGCGGTTCATTACGCTTATCGCGGATAAATGCCAAACTTACCAGTTGGAACGTTTTAACGATCGTTGCCAGTTTCTTGATTTAGCCTGTAGTTTGGGCAGCCATTTTGATACCGATCTCCAGCTTGAGCATATCGTCGCGCCCTATTTGTCTACCGCAGCAAAGGAGCCAGGGCAACTGACCGAGTTAAATCGGCAGTTGGGGCAGGTTTTTGTCCAAAGCATGGGCGAGCGGTTAGAGATCTATCTGGCAGCGCTGGAAAGACTAAAAATCCTGCAACTTAACCAGTTGCCCTATATGTATGAAGAGCAACATGTGGTGGATTATGTGCGTTCACTTTACCCCGAGCGGGCGCAGTACGTTCCCATACATCAGATGTTTGGCCTATTAGCTCAGGATAAAAATTGGTTTCAGGAACATGGGATCACCACGTTCTACGGGCAGGCGGTTATCTTGGCATTACAGTTCTTCCTGGGCCATAAAGTCTTTGATGACCCGCTCTACCCTTGGGTTAAGGCTCATTTTGCTGATAACTACGTTAATCAGGAAGACGTACGGCTGGCTGAGTTGGTGGCCTACACTCAACGACGCATCAGAAAGGAACTATTGATGTTACGCAAGCATTTGGAGGCTAGATAATGTGCGCATCGGATGGAATTATTTTTCCGGGTTATGATTATAAATACGAAAATAATGATCCAGGTGACTTTGTTATCTTGCCTAGCGTAAAGGAACAGCAAGGTAAGATCACCGCAAGCTGTTTAAAGACCTTGGTAGTATTTGTTGGCGGTGCGATGGATGCCAGCTACCAGCCGCTGCTAAGGGGTGTTTTCGTTCCTTATGAAGAAAAAAATGGCAGGGACACTAAGGATAACACCGGCAAGATTATCACTCAGCGCAAACAGGATGTGGCCTATTCCGAACATGGCGGTGGCAAAGTTCCGCCGCTAATGAAAGAGTGGCATGCTGCCGGGCAGAAAATCGTGCTGGTAGGCCATAGCTGGGGTGGGGACCGAGTGATTTTATTGGCGCAGGAAAATCCTGATATTCCGATTGAGTTACTGGTAACCCTTGATCCTGTATCAAGGAAAGGAAAAAGTCCAAAACCCAAAAATGTTAAACGTTGGGATAATATCTATATTGATTACTCGATTGCTGACAGGAGCTCCGCCAATATGATTGCTCGAACCGGTGGCCCTTGGGAGAATTGCCCAGGCGCGGATGAAAATAAATCACTAAATACTTTAACCAGTATGGCTAATCGCGGGCATGCCGATGCAGACTTGATGTTTCAACAGGAGATCGTTAAAGTTGAAAAAATTTAAGATCATTACAATAAGTTCTATTTTATTGACTTCGGGGTGTAAAAACTACGTACCGTATTCATATATAGACCATATAGTAAGCATGACTGAAATTTACTGCACACAAAGTGGATTTCCAAAGTGTGAAGATTACCACTCTTGTGTTTCTGAAAATTACGAACGGGTAAAGTCAAAAGCTCCGATGCAATTAGGAACAGCTAGAATTATAATTATACAAGGATCTCTAAATATTATGGAGAAAAATGATTACACTGATTTAATAAAAAATTCCTACAATTTATTAGACCACAAACAAACCAACATTAAGGTTTCAAGCCTCAACATGGGCATCAGTTATTTTATCTACGCCCATAACGCCTGCGCCAGCATCACCGGGGATAAAACTTATAACATCGATAGCTATATGCCACTACTGAGGGAGAATTTAGGGATTAAGTAACGGCTTCAATGGCATCAGAGACAACGCTCGCGCGACAAAAGTGCTATCTTTGTCGCCGTTGTTTCATAAAGCTTTATTTTTAATATCTATAGCGGTTTTTTTAGCTACGAAACAAAAAATTTCACCTTAAAATCAACTCAATAACCCTACTAGGCCCCCCATCAGATTAACCCCTGCTTCGTCTATAATTTAAAAAGCTAACAATTGGCATGCAAGGTGAGCACTATGGCAGCAAAGATCACAGGTTTTAGAAGCCGCTATCCGCTACATATCCAGATTGCCGCGCTGTTTACCTTGCTGATTGTCTCCATCGGCAGCGTGATCGTGCTTTTTAGCCACGGCCAACTCTCCAAACTGACCGAGGCCAGCACCAACCGGCAGTATCAAAAAACCGGGGAAGCTATTGCTGAGGAGCTAGATTCTGTTACCCGTAGCATGAAAATGTCGGTGAATATGCTGGCGCGTATGCCCATAATAGAGGCCACCACGCTCGAACAACGCATGGCGTTTATCGGCCCGCTGGTCGAAATACTCAAGCAAAATGATTATGCCAATGCGGTATACAGCGCTTATCCCAACGGCGATTTCTTTATACTGCGCCGCCTCTCCCCTGCCAACCGAGCTTTATTTAATGCGCCAGAAGATGCCGAATGGCTGGCACAAAGTTACCGTTTTTTGGCGACCTCGCCACAGGCTAAGAATATCTTTTTGGACGGTAAACAGCAGGTTATGGCGGTAAAAACCGTGCCGTATAACAATTATGATCCCAGGGAGCGTAATTGGTATCAGTTGGCGGTAAAAACTCAGCAACTGATTACCTCCCCGCTCTATACCTTCAAAGGCACCGGCGAAGCCGGCTTCACCTACAGCATCCAGGCTCCAGATAACCACGCCGTGATCGGTTTGGACGTTTCGCTGGCGTCACTTTCACTGTTTCTTCAACAGAATCTGCCGCCGGATAGCCAAGCGGTGATTATCAACGCAGCCAAAGAAACGATCGCCAGTTTGCCTGCGCAAAATCCCCAAGGCCAAGATGGGCTGAACAGTATTGCCCACATGCCGGTGTTACAAACGTTGCTAGATCCCCATCACGGCGCAAGCAGCCTATTTACGGCCCAAGGGCAGAGCTGGTTTGGGGCCGTTGTGGAGCTTCAAGGGCAAAGTGAAGGCTACCAGTTGGTGATTGCCACGCCCTCGGCCTATCTGACCGCCGATGCCAACGCCATCCGCAACCGCTCTACCCTGATCGCTTTTGCGTTGCTGCTGCTCAGCCTGCCGCTGGTCTGGTATTTCTCCCTATGTATTTCCCGGCCGCTGATCCGCCTGCGCCAGGATGCCGATGCCATCAGCAATCTGCATTTTGATGAGCGGGCAGAGGAACGCTCGGTGATTGAAGAAGTGGACGACCTGCACAAAGCGATGTCCAAAATGAAGCTGACGCTCAAGCAGTTTATCTCGATGGGCAGCCTGTTATCCGCCAAGGATAATTTCCCGCAGCAGATGCAGGGTTTGCTCAATGAAACCAGCAAAATCGCGACCATGAGCGGCGGCATTATTTTCCTGTCAGACAAAACGCCCGGCTGCTTTTCCCCCATAGCCTGCAACTGGGCTGGAAAAGAGGTGGCCATTTCGGAGGTGGCATCGTTGCAGTTTGATCCACAGCAACCCAGCGCGTTCTGGCAGAACCTGGAAGGTAAAACCGTTGCCGGAGTCTTTACCAGCGAGAATATCCCCAGCCAACTGCTTACGGTCTTTGGTTCCCATTTGCCGCTGCGCTACGTGGCCGTCCCGATGCAAACTCATGATCGGCAACTGATGGGGTTCTTACTGCTGTTCAATCCTGCCGAAGCTGGCCCGGAACATAGGCAAGCCAAAGTACAGCTGATTAATGCCCTGGTGGGCAGCTTATCGGTAGCGATAGAGACGCAATATCTGCTGCAAGAACAAAAGGATCTGATGGGGGCCTTTATTCAGTTGATCGCCGGAGCGATTGACGCCAAGAGCGCCTATACCGGCGGCCATTGCCAGCGCGTACCAGTCATTACCAAGATGCTGGCCAAGGCAGCGGTTGAAGCCAAACAAGGACCGTTTGCCGATTTTACCCTTTCCGCCAATGAGTGGGAGGAACTGCACACCGCCTGCTGGCTGCATGACTGCGGGAAAATCACCACGCCGGAAGCCATCGTGGATAAGGCTACCAAGCTGGAGATGATTTACGACCGTATCCACGAGGTGCGGATGCGCTTTGAGGTGCTGAAGCGGGAGAAAGAGGTTAGCTTCTTGCGTAAGCACGCTACGAACCCCGCTACCGAGCAGGAAGAACAACAGCTACGCGATGAGCTGCAGCAGTTGGACGAGGATTTCTATTTTATTGCCCAGTGCAATATCGGTGGCGAATTTCTGTCTGACAGCGCGCTCGCACGCATTCAACAGATCGCGCAATATCAATGGACCCGGACGCTGGATGACACCGCAGGCGTAGCCCGGGAAGAATTGGTGCGCAAAAACCGCCGCCCTTCCGTCCCCTTACCTACCCAGGAGCCACTGCTGGCGGATAAAGAAGAACATATCATCTACCGCGACGAGAAAAGCCATCTGCCGGAAAGCTATCACTTCAAACTCAAGGAACCGACCTTACTCTATAACCACGGGGAGATTTACAACCTGGGCATCCGAAGGGGCACCTTGAGTGAGGAGGAGCGCTATAAAATCAACGAGCACATTATGCAGACTATCATCATGCTGGAAAAACTGCCGTTCCCACGCACCATGGCCAACGTGGCGGTGATTGCCGGTGGCCATCATGAACGCATGGATGGCAAAGGCTATCCTTACCAGTTAACCCACCAGCAGATGAGCATTCCGGTACGTATGATGGCGATCGCCGACGTATTTGAAGCCCTGACGGCGGCCGATCGGCCTTATAAACCCGGCAAGCTGTTATCTGAGGCTCTCAATATCCTGGTCAGCATGGCGAATGAAAATCATCTGGATCGTGAGCTGTTGAAGCTGTTTCTGGAGGCTGGGATTTGGCGTGACTATGCGCAGAGCTATCTGCCGGTCGATAAAATAGATCGCGTCGATATTTCCGCGCTGTTACGCAAACTCGAAATACCCGATAGCCAACCGGTAGACTGATACCCTACGGTTTCGCATCTCCTCACCCCAGCCCTCTCCCTGTACAGACCGGGGACATCATGAACACTTGTTCGGGGACATGGTAGACACTTACAACATAGGTATGAGTACTTCTGAGTGGAGCTGCTTATGCCGTGGAATGAGAGATCTGCCATGTCATTACGTACCGAGTTTGTGCTTTTCGCCTCGCAAGAAGGCGCTAATATCCGTGCGCTATGCCGTCAGTTCGGCATAGCGCCTGCCACCGCATACAAGTGGTTACATCGCTGGCAGTCTGATGGGCGGACCGGTCTGAACGAACGTTCTCGTGTGCCACACCATTCCCCCAGCAGAACCCCTGACACCGTTGTCGAACACCTCCGCGCTGGGCACCTGACCCATCCGATGTGGGGCGCGCGCAAGCTCAAGCGGTGGCTCGAGATGCAGGGGCATACGTTACCTGCCGCCAGCACCGTGCATAACCTGATGCGCCGCCATGACCTGCTACCGGGCGGTCCGTCACCGGCTCCTACCGTCGGACGCTTTGAACATGAAGCCCCGAACCAGCTCTGGCAGATGGACTTTAAAGGCCACTTCCCCTTCGCCGAAGGGCGTTGTCATCCGCTGACCTTGCTGGATGACCATTCACGCTTCTCGCTCTGTCTGGCGCACTGCCCGGACGAACGACGGGTCACCGTGCAGTCACAGTTGATAGCGGTGTTCGAACGTTATGGCTTGCCGGAGAGAATGACCATGGATAACGGGGCGCCCTGGGGGGACACGACGGGCAGTTGGACCGCGCTGGAACTGTGGCTGATGCGTCAGGGTATCCGGGTGGGCCACTCGCGACCTTATCATCCTCAGACTCAGGGTAAGCTGGAGCGCTTCCACCGGAGCCTGAAGGCAGAGCTCCTGCAGGGACGGTGGTTTACCCATGCCGCGCAGTTGCAGGAGGTGTTCGACGCCTGGCGAGATACCTACAACCTGGAACGTCCACACGAAGCACTGTCAATGGCGGTTCCGGCGTCCCGTTATCAGCCTTCATCACGACAGTACAATGGCAATCCGGCGGCAGCCGAGTATGACGAAGGGGTCTTGGTCAGGAAAGTGGATATCAGTGGAAAACTGAGCCTGAAAGGAATGGGCCTGAAAGTGGGCAAGGCCTTTATCGGTGAATATGTCGGGCTGAAGGAAAGTGAGAGAGAGGGCTACTACGAGGTATGGTGGTACAGCACGAAAGTGGGGATGATCGACCTGAGAAATAGGTCGATCATCATGGGTAAAGGATGTTAAAAAGTGTTCACCATGTCCTTGAACACCTGTCTACCATGTCCCCGGTCTGTACATCCCTAAGGGCGAGGGAGCCAGTCCGTGTACTGTGTTAGCCCGAGTTTCTTATGGGGTATCAGAGAGTTCGATCGGTTTCCGCTTGCCTGTACACTGGATTAGCCTGAATTTTTCCGGAGTATCAGCGAGCTCGATCGGTCCCCTCTCCCTGTGGGAGAGGGTTAGGGTGAGGGGGACATTCACTTTTACCAGACCAGAACATAGCGACGTCAGCCCGTTGCCGCCGCGCCATCGGAAGGGATACGATGCCTGCCTTTATTGTTTCGCTGTGGCACCAGATAGTGCTGTCTTTGCCGTTATTTGTGCTGATCGTGCTGGGATATGGCCTTATCCGCTGGGGAAAGTGGCCAGC
>NZ_JBKJYW010000405.1:0-7889 GCF_046715635.1 Serratia sp. (in: enterobacteria) | reverse complement strand
TTTTGCCATTATTACGCTGGCGGCAGATCTCGCTGGAGCAAATCGTTATCAGCCATAGCCATCTGGATCATATCGGCGGTTTGCCGATATTGGCAGCCGCATTTCCACAGGCCAGCGTGCGTACGCCGATCGTGAACGTTGGCTACCTGCCTTGCGTTCAAGGGCAGCGGTGGGTGTGGCGAGAGCTAAACTTTCAGGTGTTGTGGCCACCAGCACGGGTGGTTTATGCCGCTAACGATGACTCCTGCGTAGTGCGTGTCGATGATGGCAAGTTCAGCCTGTTACTGACTGGGGATATTGAACGCCGGGCCGAGCAGGCGTTGCTGAAACAACGTGCGAATTTACCCAGCACTATCCTTCAGGTGCCTCATCACGGCAGTAAGACATCTTCAACGCCGCCATTTTTGCGTGCAGTTTCCCCCGAGCTGGCGTTTGCCTCGGCATCCCGCTATAACGCCTGGCGGTTACCGGCAGCAAAAATAGTCAAACGCTATCGGGAAAATCACATTCCCTGGCGTGATACGGCCCGCTCAGGGCAGCTTAGCGTGTTTTTTTATCGTCATGATTGGCAAGTTAAAGGCTTTCGCGAACAACTAAATCCACGTTGGTATCATCAGCGGTTTGGCGTTGAGGGGGATAATGAGTAGAATGGGCCGCTATTTCTTCCGATGCTGGTATTTGCATGATGAATGATAAAGATCTCTCCACCTGGCAGACGTTCCGTCGCCTCTGGCCGATGATCACTCCTTTTAAAGCCGGTTTGGTGGTAGCTGCCGTGGCGCTGGTTTTAAACGCTGCGGGTGACACGTTAATGCTGTCCCTGCTCAAACCGTTATTAGACGACTTTGGCAAAGCCGATAGCCGAGTCTTGCATTGGATGCCGCTGGTCGTGATTGGCCTGATGCTGATGCGTGGTATCACCAGCTATGTCTCCAGCTATTGTATTTCCTGGGTGTCTGGCATGGTGGTGATGCAGATGCGTCGTCGTTTGTTTGGCCATATGATGAGAATGCCGGTCGCCTTTTTTGACCAGCAATCGACAGGAACTCTGCTTTCACGTATTACCTACGACTCTGAACAGGTAGCGTCATCCTCTTCCAGTGCGTTGGTTACCGTGGTGCGAGAAGGGGCCTCGATCATCGGCCTGTTCATCATGATGTTTTATTACAGCTGGCAGCTCTCGCTGATCCTGATCGTGCTGGCACCGATCGTCTCCTTCGCGATCCGCCTGGTCTCCAAACGTTTCCGCAATATCAGTAAAAATATGCAAAACACCATGGGGCAGGTGACGACCAGTGCAGAACAGATGCTGAAAGGGCATAAAGAAGTGCTGATCTTTGGTGGCCAACAGGTGGAAACCGAGCGCTTCAACACCGTCAGTAACCGTATGCGTCAGCAGGGGATGAAGCTGGTTTCGGCTTCTTCTATTGCCGATCCTATTATTCAGTTGATCGCCTCATTGGCACTGGCGTTTGTGCTGTTTGCAGCAAGCTTCCCTAGCGTTATGGATACGCTGACAGCCGGTACTATTACTGTGGTGTTCTCCGCCATGATTGCCTTGATGCGCCCACTGAAATCCCTGACCAACGTGAATGCCCAGTTCCAGCGCGGGATGGCGGCCTGCCAGACGTTGTTCTCGATCCTGGATTTGGAACAGGAAAAGGATACCGGTACTCGCCAGGTTGAGCGTGCCAAAGGCGATATCGAATTCCGTAATGTGACCTTTGCCTATCCGGGGCGTGAGATCCCAGCGCTGCGTGATATCAATATGAGCATTTCAGAAGGTAAAACAGTGGCGTTGGTTGGCCGTTCTGGTTCGGGTAAATCGACGATTGCCAACCTGTTGACGCGCTTCTACGACGTGCAGGAAGGGCAGATCCTGATGGATGGCCACGATCTGCGGGAATATACCCTGGCCTCGCTGCGCGATCAGGTTGCCCTGGTCTCACAGAACGTCCACCTGTTCAATGACACCATTGCCAACAACATTGCCTATGCTCGTGAAGAGCGCTACAGCCGTGAAGAGATCGAGAAAGCGGCGCGCATGGCCTATGCCACCGACTTCATTGATAAAATGGAGCATGGTCTGGATACGGTGATCGGTGAGAACGGCGTGATGCTTTCCGGCGGGCAGCGTCAACGTATTGCTATCGCTCGTGCCTTGTTGCGAGATTGTCCAATCCTGATCCTGGATGAAGCCACCTCCGCGCTGGATACCGAATCCGAACGTGCAATCCAGGCGGCCTTGGACGAACTGCAGAAAAACCGTACCTCATTGGTGATTGCCCACCGTCTGTCGACTATCGAGAAAGCCGATGAGATCCTGGTGGTTGAAGATGGGCGTATCGTTGAACGTGGCCAGCATGCCGAGTTGATCGAGCAGAAAGGGGCTTACGCACAACTTCACCGCATGCAGTTTGGTCAGTAATGATAGAGCGCATCTGGTCCGGTAGTTCACTGGTTTATCTGCTGCTGTTGCCGCTCTCCTGGCTGTATGGCCTGGTGAGCGGCCTAATCCGCCTTAGCTACCGCTGTGGCTTGCGCAAGAGCTGGCGTGCGCCGGTGCCGGTGGTTATCGTGGGGAACCTCACTGCCGGCGGCAACGGTAAAACACCGATGGTGATCTGGCTGGTTGAACAGCTGCAACAGCGTGGCTACCGGGTCGGCGTGGTTTCCAGAGGCTATGGCGGAAAGTCGGCGGTCTATCCGCTGGTGTTGGATGCACAGACAACCACCCGGCAGGCCGGTGATGAGCCCGTGCTGATTTATCAGCGCACCGGGGCGCCGGTGGCTATTTCGCCAAAGCGTGCCGAAGCGGTGCAAGCCTTGTTGAACCAGGGCGAGCTTGATTTGATCGTCACCGACGATGGTCTCCAGCACTACGCTTTACAGCGTGATTTTGAGCTGGTGGTGATCGATGGCGTTCGTCGCTTCGGCAATGGTTGGTGGCTACCCGCTGGCCCGATGCGCGAGCGTGTAGCTCGCTTAAAGACGGTGGATGCCTGCGTGGCAAATGGCGGTGTTGCCCAGCCGGGGGAAATCGCCATGAAGCTCCAGGCGCAGGATGCGGTGAATATCGCCAGCGGTGAACGCCGCCCGGCGATCGAATTGCCCCACGTAGTGGCGATGGCAGGGATCGGTCATCCCCCAAGGTTTTTCGCCACGCTAGAAAAGTTGGGAGTTGAGGTCGAGCGCGAGGTAGCCTTTGCCGATCACCAGGAATACAATCACGGGCAGTTAGCCGCACTGGTGAGCCAAGGCCAAACGCTGCTGATGACCGAGAAGGATGCGGTTAAATGCCGTGCCTTTGCCCAGCCTGACTGGTGGTATCTGCCGGTTGATGCGGTCCTTCCCACCGAGCAGGCCGAGCAACTGTTGCAAGGGATTCAGAAGTTAATCAAATAATCTAAGCTTCCAAAGCGTGCAATCCCAAGGCTTGCGCGCAAGCTTGCAGTGAGCGTTGCTGCGTTTGCTGATACAGCGCCAATTCATCAATCACGCCTGCCCCTAATGCCTGTTCAAACGCCGCACGGCTCGATGCCGCCGCGTATTGCGCATGGCGGCTATCCCCCAGATTAGACTGAAAAATTCCGGCGGCGCTGACCGGCAGGAAATCCTCATACACCAATGGCTGGAAGCGGATGTAGTCCAGTGCGATGAGCTGTTCGAGCGTGCTGTGCTGCTCAACGGTGTCTTTAGCTGCCAGCCCACATTCGGTAGGGAAATAGCGGAACCAGGCTAATTGCTGCGCGCGTAGTGCATTATAATCATCCGGGAAGGCCTGGAAATGTTCAGCCAGCAGTTGGTAATAGCGTGGAGCATTATCTTCCGTAGCCGGAACCTGTAATGCATCCTGGGCTGCCTGCAGCAGGCGATCGTAAAGCCCACGCCCTTTGGCGGTCAGGGCTACGCCCCGTTGCTCAATCTCACCGAAACGCGCTGTGTGATGCCCCACAACCTGATGACCGTCAGGTTCGATAAACAGGACTTGTTCCTCTAACGCTTTGAAACTGGTCTGGCGTAACAGAATAGGGCAGTTGCGGGTTGGTGGGCCTTCGATCACCGCTTTGGGCGGGATCCCGCGTTCTGGCATTGCCGCCTGTACCCGATCGATATCCAGCGTTCTTGGTGTCAGATGGTTGATATGTGGCCCTTTGAAGGCGACGATATCGGCGATCAGGCGATGTTGATTGTGCAGCTGTTGATACTCGCTGGCGCTGACGGTGGCCAAACGGTGCCAACGGAAGGTTTCGATCGCCTGGGCAACAAATTCTTGCGCCTGCTCGGCATCCAACCCGCCCTGAACTTCATGTAACGCTATCAGCTCCAAAGCCCGTTCGGTAAAAATGCAGCGGCGAGCCAGCAGCCGCTCTGCCAGTTCGCGCAACGCCACATTCTCAATCAGTTCCAGTCGTAGCAACGAGGTGAAGATGCGAAACGGGCTGACTTGCAGATCGGCTTCATGCACGGCGCGAAAGGCGGTGGAGTGGACAGGGACGCCGGCAGCAGTCAGATCGTAATAACCGACCGGAGACATGCCCATTACGGCAAACAACCGGCGCAAGGTCTGCAATTCAGCTGCAGTGCCGACACGGATAGCACCGTGGCGCTCCATCGATAATCGACCGATTTCACCGGTAATCTGTAACCCATGGGCCAAGGCTGAATCTTTACTCAGCACCTCCCGGTTGGTTTCTGCGACCAGTTCGATCAAGTCACCGTACAGTGGCACCTCTTGTTGATACATGGCCGACATTGCCAGGGAAAATTTGGCGCGAATGTCATTCGGCGAGACGAAGTGCTGGTCGATCATACTGCTAGCTCCTTAGCTCAATAAAATCTGAAAAATGCGGTTTAGGCCGCCAATAGTGCTGGCTGGATGACCCCTCACCGTGTTTTTGACTCAAGTCTAGTCAGTTGGTTCGTGATTTGTTATCGATTGGCTAACGATATTAGTGTTTTATGCGTTGGCTCTCATTTGCAGACATAACCCCAAGTGGTGAGTGATGAGCGAGATGCTCCTTCGATGAGCTAAAAATAAGAGGAATTTAAACTAATAAAATCAGTGCAATAGGAATATTCTGGGCGGATATAGCTAAAAAGTGTGATAAACCTCTTGTCTTGATGATGAGTTTATGAGTAAATGCATACCGGCCTGTGATGCAGCGCTATTTATGTACGAGTATAGATTAAGTAGTTCCTCCCAAGACGTTATCATCTGATTCCGCTTCAAAGACGAACCTTCTAAGTACCTCCCATAAGTAATGATTCTGAAAAACGGCCAAATTGCCATAGGGCAGGTTTTTGTAAATATTTAAAAGGTAATAGTAATGTCTAAGAAGACTGGTCAGGTTAAGTGGTTCAACGAAAGTAAAGGTTTTGGTTTCATTGAACAACAAGATGGCGGCAAAGATGTATTCGTACACTTCTCTGCAATCATGACCGAAGGTTTCAAGACTCTGGCAGAAGGCCAGCGTGTTGAGTATACCATCCAGGACAGCCCGCGCGGGCCGGCTGCCGCCAACGTTGTTGCTCTGTAAGTTTACAGGGAATAGCGTATAGAGAGCTTAATACAACCATAATGACGCGTTAATGCTGAGTTATGCGGAAGATATTAAGCTCAACCAGCCCGCCGCAGTGCGGGTTTTTTAATTTTTGCTCACGAGAGGTTTGTTACGAAAAACTTTAGGATGGGCTGGTAGCGTCCACACAATAACAAAAATAACGTTGTGAAGGATGCTCAAGTGAAAGGATATAAAATATGTTTAAGAATACAATGCTAAAAATGGGCCAAGTGAAATGGTTTGATCAGGCTCAAGGCTATGGTGTTATTTCACCGGTCGATGGTAGTGACGAAATTTATGTTAGCCGCCGTGCTATCGCTAATACCAAGAACAAGTCATTAAACGAAGGTCAGAACGTCGAGTTCTCGATCTATCGTAGCTCTCACGGGCTGTCAGCGGCAGACGTTATCGCGTTCTGACCCAAACTTTCCTCGCCAGTGCCGGTGCCGCCACCCCATGCACTGGCGAAGAAAATTTCTCCAGGATCCTCTATCATCAGGCCATTGCTCAATGACCCTTGGATATCAGGATGCCAATCCCCGTTATTTCGCTTTCCTCTGCCCGCGCGCTTCATCTTGCCGCTCAAGGGCTGCTATCCCCGATCAAACGCCAGGCTCGCCCCGATGATGTGGTTACCGCCATCGATCGTATGGGGTTGCTGCAAATTGACACCATCAGCGTGGTGGCACGTAGCCCTTACCTGGTGCTGTTCAGCCGCCTGGGCGATTATCAACCAGAATGGTTGGGACAGGCCTTGGCTAACCGCAAACTGTTTGAGTACTGGGCGCATGAAGCCTGTTTTCTCCCCATAGATGACTTTGGTCTGTTACGCCACCGCATGCTGCAACCTCAGGAGATGGGGTGGAAATACTCGCAGCAATGGGTGCAACAGCACCAACAGGCTATCGATGAACTACTACAGCATATCGCGGTGCAGGGGCCAGTGCGTTCGGCTGATTTTAGCGCCGAAAAGAAAGGCGCTAACGGCTGGTGGGATTGGAAGCCGGAAAAGCGTCATCTGGAAATTCTGTTTACCTCTGGCAAGTTGATGGTGGCTGAACGCCGTAATTTTCACCGTGTCTACGATCTCACCGAACGTTTATTGCCGCAGTGGGATGATGATGTGCATGCCTTACCTCAGGCGACGGCGCAGCAACAGATGCTCAGCCGCAGTTGCCGCTATCTGGGCGTGTTTAAAGCCGAATGGCTGGCGGATTATTACCGCTTGAAACGCGTCGCCCCCAAACCGTTGCTGACAATGTTATTACAACAGGGAGAGATCTCCCAGATCGCTATCGACGGGCTGGAAGGGGAATTTTATGTCCATCAGTCGCTGGCGGCCGAGTTGGCGCTGGCGGAACAAGGGAAGTTGAAATCCACGGTAACCTGCCTGCTGTCTCCTTTTGATCCGGTGGTGTGGGATCGGCGGCGCGCGCTGGAACTGTTCAACTTTGACTATCGGCTGGAATGCTACACGCCAAAAGAAAAACGCCAGTATGGTTACTTCACCTTGCCGCTGTTGCAGCGCGGCGAACTGATTGGCCGGGTGGATGCGAAAATGCACCGTAAACAGGGCGTGTTTGAAGTGATCAGTTTCCATCTTGAGTCTGGGATCAAGCTGGGCAAACTACGTTGTCAGGATATTCGTCAGGCAATCACCCGTACGGCGAAATGGCACGGGGCGCAACAGGTCTCGCTAGGAGATGTACCAGCATCGTTGGCAGCAGAGTGGGGGCAAGGCTGGGAAGTCCCCTCACTCCAACCCTCTCCCACAGGGAGAGGGAGCTGAAAGTCCCTGCTCTGTTGGGAGACAAAAGATAATTTCACCAAAAATTGAGTGCTTCTTCATTCCCTGTAGGAGCTGGTATCAGGTACGGACTTCACTCTGTAACAGGATTAATGTTGAAGATGGGGACCGTAATTCAGTTGTGGCACGTTCAGTCCCGTCTCCTGAGGGAGAGGGTTAAGGTGAGGGCGTTTTCAGTTGCTGTAGTTGGCAAACAGCGCGATGATTTTATGAAGGCGTTTGATCATTTGCAGGTTCTCATTTTTTTGTGATGTAAGTCACAAAAAATTCTACGCCTGCGGATAGGCCGATTCAACCCCCGCAGAAAAATTTCCCGTTCGGCAACCGTCTGAGCAAATCAGGCGGTGATTAACCGGCCTCATGGCGTTATGCTATCCTCACGCACTTTCCCTGTTAGCATATCTTCCCCTGGAGGAAGCATGGATCACCGTTTACTCGAAATCATTGCCTGCCCGGTTTGCAACGGTAAGCTCTATTTCAACAAAGAACATCAGGAACTGGTCTGCAAACTGGACGGC
>NZ_JBKJYW010000404.1:0-9595 GCF_046715635.1 Serratia sp. (in: enterobacteria) | reverse complement strand
ATCACGCAGGATCAGCCCTACCACCCCCGATTCGCCACCGCGCAGCGTAGCGGCCTGACGGTTACGAACATAGCCAAGCTGCTCGATCGCCTGATTCACACGGGTCATGGTGGTAGGAGAAATACGCCCTTTACCGCTCAGCACCAGAGAAACGGTGGTCACGGATACGCCGACCAACTGTGCGACGTCAGTGATAGTGATCTTTTTGATGGTAATAACCTCTGCAATGCCCTATCAGGGCGAGTTTCACCCTGATAACTAATGGTATACCGAATCTCTCAATGCAGTAAAACGATTTACCCAGATAGGCATTGTCACCGCAAAGCACCGTTCATAATTGTGATTAGGGACGCATTTTTACTAGGTAAAACGTTTTATCTTATTTTTACCTAATCGGGTACACATAACATTGCATGCTTTTTCGCCAGGAGTCGTCGGTTATGCCAGCGTCTAAAAAACAAAAAATTACGCTTTGGGAGTTTTTCCAAAGCCTGGGCAAGACATTTATGCTGCCCGTCGCACTGCTTTCATTCTGCGGCATCATGCTGGGGATCGGTAGCTCACTAAGCAGCCGTGACGTGATCACCCTGCTGCCTTTCATTGGTCATCCGGCTTTCCAACTGCTGTTCACCTGGATGAGCAAGATCGGCTCCTTTGCCTTCAGCTTCCTGCCGGTGATGTTCGCCATTGCCATCCCTCTGGGCATGGCGCGTGAGAACAAAGGCGTGGCCGCCTTCTCGGGTTTTGTCGGCTTTGCCGTGCTGAACCTGGCGACCAACTTCTACCTGACCACGTCAGGCGTGCTGCCTACCGTCGATCCGCTGGTGCTGAAAGCCAATAACATCCAGAACATTCTGGGCATTCAGTCTATCGATACCGGTATCCTCGGTGCGGTGATCGTCGGGATCATCGTTTATCTGCTGCACGAGCGTTTCAACACCATCCGCCTGCCGGATGCGTTGGCATTCTTCGGCGGTACTCGCTTTGTGCCAATCGTCACCACCGTGGTACTGGGCCTGTGCGGCCTGATTATCCCGCTGATCTGGCCTTGGTTCGCTGCCGGTATTAACGGGTTGGGCCGTATGATTAACGGCGCAGGCATGTTTGGGCCGATGATTTTCGGCTCCGGCGAACGTCTGTTGCTGCCGTTCGGGCTGCACCACATTCTGGTAGCGCTGATCCGCTTTACCGAAGCGGGCGGTACGCTGGACGTTTGTGGCCGCGAAGTCAGCGGTGCCTTGACCATCTTCCAGGCACAGCTCTCTTGCCCTACCACCCACGGCTTTGCCGAAAGCGCTACCCGCTTCCTGTCCCAGGGTAAAATGCCTGCCTTCCTCGGCGGCCTGCCGGGTGCGGCGTTAGCCATGTACCACTGTGCCAAGCCAGAGAACCGTCACAAGATCAAAGGGCTGCTGATTTCCGGCGTGGTTGCCTGCGTCGTCGGCGGCACCACCGAACCGATCGAATTCCTGTTCCTGTTTGTCGCTCCGTTCCTGTACCTGATCCACGCGATCCTGACCGGTCTGGGCTTCACCGTGATGGCCCTGCTGGGCGTCACCATCGGTAACACCGACGGTAACATTATCGACTTCGTGGTGTTTGGTATCCTGCACGGCACCGCAACCAAGTGGTACCTGGTGCCGTTGGTGGCCGCCATCTGGTTCGTTACCTACTATGCGATCTTCCGCTTCGCCATCCAGCGCTGGAACATTAAAACGCCGGGCCGTGAGACCGAAACCACCGCTACGCAGAGTGCCCCTGTCGGTGCCGTGGGTAAATCCGGCTATAACGTGCCCGCTATCCTGGCGGCGTTAGGCGGTAAAGAGAATATCGTTTCACTGGATAACTGTATTACCCGCCTGCGTATGTCGGTTAACGACATGAGCAAGGTGGATGATGCGGTGCTGAAAGCCAACCGGGCTATCGGCGTGGTGCACCTTAATGACCATAACCTGCAAGTAGTGATTGGCCCGCAGGTGCAATCGGTGAAAGATGAGTTAGAATCACTGATGGCCAACGCATAACCTTCCCCCCGGGCGCAGCCTGCTGCGCCCTTGTTCGGAGTTTTACATGTTTGATTTTTCTACCCCGGTAGATCGTCACGGTACCTGGTGCACCCAGTGGGACTACATCGCCGACCGGTTTGGCACGGCAGACCTGCTGCCTTTCACCATCTCCGATATGGATTTCGCCACCGCCCCCTGCATTCTTGAAGCCCTGCAACAGCGCCTGCAACACGGCGTGCTGGGCTACAGCCGCTGGCAGCATGAAGACTTTCTTGGCGCGGTGCGGCATTGGTATCAACAACGCTTCAATGCTCCCATCGATACGACCAAGGCAGTCTATGGCCCTTCGGTGATTTACATGGTGGCGCAACTGGTGCGTATCTGGTCGGCTCCGGGGGAATATGTGGTCACCCATACGCCAGCCTATGATGCGTTCTATAAAGTGATCCTGGGTAATCAGCGCCAGGTGTTGCCGTGCCCGCTGCACAAAGTGGATAACGATTGGCAATGCGATATGGGCCATCTGGAAGCGCTGCTGGCGCGGCCACAAACCAAGATCCTGCTGTTGTGCAGCCCGCAAAACCCCACCGGCAAAGTGTGGACACAGCAAGAGCTGGAGCAGATGGCGGAGCTGTGCGAACGCCATGACGTGAAGGTGATCAGCGATGAGATCCATATGGATATGGTTTGGGGGGAACATCGTCACACGCCATGGAGCCAGGTGGCCACCACCCCATGGGCGTTGCTGACCTCCGGTTCTAAAACCTTCAACATTCCGGCACTCACCGGTGCCTATGGCATTATTAGCGATGATAGCGCGCGTGATAGCTACGTTCAGGCACTAAAAAGCCGCGATGGGCTATCCTCACCGGCAGTGCTGGCGGTGGCGGCCCATATTGCTGCCTACCGCCACGGCGAGCCTTGGCTAGACGCCCTGCGGGACTATCTGCAAGATAACCTGACCTACGTGGCCGAGCGGCTCAATCAGGCGTTGCCACAGCTAAACTGGCAGCCACCGCAGGCCACTTATCTGGCGTGGATCGATATACGCCCATTGGGCATTGACGACCGCGAATTGCAGCAAGTGCTGATCGAGCGTGAGAAAGTCGCCATTATGCCAGGCTTTACCTACGGCGAGGAGGGGCGTGGTTTCCTACGCCTGAACGTCGGCTGCCCGCGTAGCAAGGTTGAGGCCGGGATGGATAAGCTGATTGCTGCGTTGCAATTTGTCCTGGAAGCAAAATAGGTTGTATCGCCAGGGGCACAATGCCCCTGGTTTATGGCCTGACTTCACTTCTCCAAGGTACCGTTCAACGCCACGTATTGCAGCAGCATGATGGTTTTGGCATCGACGATGACTCCCTGATTAATTGCGCCTAGCGCCTCTGCAAGCGGCATTTCAAGCACCTCCAGATCCTCGCCCTCTTCTTCGATGCCACCACCGGCAGCCACTCTGCTTTGTGCGTCGTATTCGCCGATAAAGAAGTGCAGTTTTTCGGTTACCGAGCCAGGACTCATATAGGCCTCAAAGACCTTCTGCACGTTTTGCACGAAATAGCCGGTTTCCTCTTCTGCCTCGGCCCGGATACGATCCTCAGGGGAAGCGTTATCCAGCAGACCTGCGGCGGCTTCTATCAGCATGCCATCGTGACCGTTAACGAACACCGGAAAGCGGAACTGGCGTGTCAGCACCACGGTCTGATGCTGGCGATTGAACAGTAAAATGGTGGCTCCATCACCGCGATCGTAGGTTTCACGGCTTTGCCGCTGCCATTGCCCATTGCGCCGCAGGAAATCAAAGGTGGTTTTTTTCAGCACATACCAATCATCAGACAACACTTGGCTTGCAACAATACGCACTCTGTCTTTGGTGGTCACCATCTGCTCAACCTCGTTATCATCACCGGAAGTAATATTGATAATATCGTGCATATTCGTGTATGATCAAGATAATTCATGCACAGAAAGAGATGGGATCCCACATGCTGACCAGCCAACGTAAAAAGATCATTCTTGAAAAACTGGCCCAGGATGGGCAGGTTGTCGCCAAGCAATTGAGTGAGTTTTTTGGGCTTTCCGAAGATACTTTACGGCGAGATCTGCGCGAATTAGACAGCGAGGGGCTGCTGCAGCGGGTACATGGGGGCGCCCTACCGGTTTCATCCGCCATTGCCACCTTTGCCGAAAGGAATACGTTGGAGTCATCCGCCAAAACCGCCATCGCCAAAGCCGCGGCCGCCATGATTATGCCTGGGCAGGTGGTGATACTGGACGGAGGCACCACTTCAGCCGAACTGGTTCGGCACCTACCGCATAATTTGCAGGCCACTATCGTGACCCACAGCCCGAGCGTCGCAGTGGGTTTGGTCGAACATCCCAATATTGAGGTGATCATGATCGGCGGGCGGCTCTATAAACACTCTATCGTCTGCGTGGGGGCAGCGGCAGTTGAGGCCATGTCGCCTATTCGTGCCGATCTCTATTTTATGGGGGTTACTGGGGTGCATCCCGTTGCAGGTCTGAGCACTGGCGATCTTGAAGAAGCCTATATCAAGCGGGCGTTAGCCGCCCGAGCGGCGGAAACCGTGGTGCTGGCCTCTGCCGCCAAGTTGAACGCTGCGTCACAATATGCTATTGGTGAATTGACCTTGGCGCAGACGATCGTGGTGGAAGGTGACACCGATAACGCCCTGATTGAACCGCTACAGCAAGCGGGTGTAACCGTGATTAAGGCTTGAAGACTTGGAGGGCACAATTCCACTCAGCATTGTCCTAAACTGCGTCGTACCCGCAATTTAATGTGATAAACATCACTTTTTTATGCAACTCCATAGATATTTTCATCAGATTGTTTTTATACTGCTCTGCACTTTACCCAAACAAAAATAATGAGTGCCTATCATGATCGACTGCCGTTTACCCCTTACCGATATTCACCGTCATCTGGACGGCAACATCCGTGCGCAAACCATCCTTGAGCTAGGCCGCCAGTTCAATCTCACCCTGCCTGCCAATGAGCTGGCCACCCTGCTTCCCCATGTGCAAATCACCCAGACCGAACCCGATCTGATGAGCTTCTTGCAAAAGCTGGACTGGGGCGTGGCGGTGCTGGGCGATCTGGATGCCTGCCGTCGCGTAGCCTATGAAAACGTGGAAGATGCGGCAAACGCTGGCTTGCACTACGCCGAGCTGCGTTTCTCCCCTTACTACATGGCGATGAAGCACCAACTGCCGGTTGCTGGCGTGGTGGAAGCGGTGATTGACGGTATTCGTGCTGGTTGCCGCGATCGCGATATTGACGTGCGTCTGATTGGCATCATGAGCCGTACCTTTGGCGAAGCGGCCTGTCTGCAAGAACTAGACGCATTGCTGGCCCACCGCGATGGCATTACCGCATTGGATCTGGCGGGTGATGAGCTGGGCTTCCCTGGTAGTCTGTTCCTCAGCCATTTCAATCGTGCCCGTGACGCAGGCCTGCATATTACCGTACATGCCGGTGAAGCCGCTGGCGCGGAAAGCATCTGGCAGGCGATCCGTGAGTTGGGTGCAGAGCGCATCGGCCACGGGGTTAAAGCGGTGGAGGATCCGGCTCTGATGGATTATTTGGCGCAGCATGCCATCGGCATCGAGTCGTGCCTGACCTCGAATATTCAAACCAGCACCGTAGCTTCGTTGGCACAACATCCGCTGGCGACTTTCCTACGCCATGGCGTGGTGGCTTCAATCAATACCGACGATCCGGCCGTTCAGGGCATCGAGATTGAGCATGAATACCGCGTAGCGGCTCCACAGGCCGGATTAACCACGCAGGAAATCCGCACCGCGCAGGAAAACGGCCTGAAGATGGCGTTCCTCAGCGAGCAGGAAAAACAGGCGCTACGCTCGAAAGTACTTGCTTAACACGCGATGCAGGCTTAGCGGCCTTGCAGGTCGCTAAGCCTGTTCCTCATAGTAAACGCAAGAACTCGCTAATCGCTTCAGTCACTTCTTTAGGGGCTTCAATCATCGGGTGATGTCCAACGTTGGCCAAGGTCAGCAACGATGCATTCTCAATAGCACTCACTATTTCACGGCTCAGCTCAACAGGGGTTGCCGTATCATGCTCGCCACAGATAACCAACGTATGCACCTTAATCTGGGGGAGTAAATTACGCACGTCGCCCCGGGTAATCACAGCAGCGTCAAGAGCCAGTGCCAATCCGGTTCGATCGTGAGCCAACATAACGCTCCTTTCGTGGATCACCTCAGCAGGATTACTCGATAACCACGCTTCGCCATTGATTCGAAGCTGAATGGCGGTAAATACCGCTGCACGCTGTTTCTCAGGCCCATTGAGGATGACTTCACGCTGTTGTTGCCAGTGTACCAACCGTTCAGGAAACTCAGCTCTGGCACTAGTGCCGATCAGGATCAATCCCGATATCAGTTCCGGATAACGTGCCGCCAGCCTGATGCCAACCATCCCTCCCTGGCTTTGACCAATAAAGGTGACTTTACCCAGTGACAGTTCCTGGATCATCAACGCCAAATCTCGGCTCAGATCGTCAAGCGTCCACCCGTCAGGATGGTAGCCACTTTGCCCATGCCCTGGCATATCAAGCACAATACAGCGGTATGACTCACTCAGCGCGTTAAATTGCGCGGCAAAAGCTTCATGATCAACCAACAGCCCATGGGCAAAAATCAGCGTCGGACCTTCGCCGCGATCCCAATAACGATAGAGGGTCTGGTTAACTTTAAGCTGTTGCTGCTGCCAGTTATCTACAGGGTCAAAAGCCCGGCCAAGCAACGCAGAGTCTTCAAAGATCTGATAGCGAGCGATCTTCGAATTAGCGACTTTAAAATGGATCACCATGTCACTGCCCACGGTATTCCCGGTACTTAATAAGGTATGACGAAAACGCCCCAGAACCACGACATTATCGTTATTTTCGAACAGCTCGTTAATGACAAACTCTTGCGGCTTGAAGTTTTTGGGGAAGCTCTCGAACCAGCGCCTGACCTGCACCTTCCCTTGCAGTATTCCCACGGTAGAAACATGCGGGCTACCGTCGATATGCCAGACAACTTCATCATCCAGCAACGCAATGATTTGATTAATATCCCCCTGTGCAAACGCAGAAAAATAACGCTGTACCACTTCTTTCGCATTCAACTTTGGAGCCGTACTACGATCAAGAATTTCCACTATGTCACTCCTGGTGAGAATACATCACCGATGTCATTATCGGTTGATGGTGAGTGAGCAAATTATATGTATTCCAAATATGCATAAATACGTACACAATCAGGAAATCATTTTCCATAAATAGAAAATAACATGACCACAACCGAGTTGGACTGGAATGATTTACGTTTCTTTCTCACCGTAGCGAGAACGCAGAGTTTAACTAAAACCGCCACGGCGCTAAAAGTCAGCCAATCAACGGTAGCCAGAAGAATTGAGGCAATAGAAAACAGCCTGCAGGTAAGCCTGTTTGCACACCACCAGACCGGTTATTTTTTGACCGACGCAGGTCAGGGCATATTAAAATATGCCGAAGAAGTGGAAGAGAGAATTCTGTTGTTGGCAAGTCAAGTCTCTGGGCTAGATCTTCGGCCTGTGGGGACAGTACGGCTAGCAACGGCGGAGACGCTGGCAAGCCAGCTGATTATTCCGGCCTTGCCACGCTTTAGCGCCCGTTTTCCCGATATCGCGCTGGAAATCATTACTGGTGTCAATACTGTCTCAATCACCCGTCACGATGCCGACCTTGCACTCCGTCTGGTACGCCCGGAACAGAACTCACTTAAAATCCGCCGGGTGGGCCGAATGGCATCGGCAGTCTATGGTTCTGAAACCTATCTACGGCAGCATCCAACACTTGAAACCCATCCGCTGGATGGGCGAGGTTTCATTACCTGGGATAGCTGTTATAACCACCTGCCGTCAGCAAAATGGCTTACCGGCAACTACCCGAATGCCCCTGCCACGCTGGTCATAACCAGCGTTGTATCACAGATTGCTGCGGTAAAAGCCAATCTGGGTCTGGCCGTTTTACCCTGTTTTATCGCTTCGCAAAACGGTGAGATGGTCAAGGTCATCCCTACAGAACAGGTGTTTGCAGAAGATCTGTGGTTGGTCAGCCATCCCGACTTGACTGCATCGACCCGTATCCGGGCCGTGGCTGATTTTTTAGTAGAGATTATCGACGAAGCGCAATTGGTATAAGCAGAGACACATACAGGCGTAAATACCGCCAGTGCCTCAGCTTATTAGACAAAAGCGGGTTGATACGGCAGCACCGCCCGGTGGCTCTCCTCGATCAGCGCCACAATCTCGCTACGCGGGCCCTCCAACCAGGCTTGGCTGCGGTAGAAATCCTGCAATACCTGTTCCATTTCCGCCATGCCGTCAAACCGCCGCATCAGGTAATAGGCATCGGGATGGTGTAGCGAGACACCGTACTCCAGCACAGTGATCCCTGCGGCCTTATGGAGAGGCACGCTATCATGCTGCATGATGTGGTGAAAACACTCGCCACTGCCCGCCTGTAAACGATATTGCAAAATCTCGACTACCTTGGTCATGCTGCATCCTTGTTTTTTTATTTAGTTACGGCAACTTCGCGCTGCTGGGCTGTTTTACGCGCATAGCGCTGTGCCAGCACCGCACACACCATCAACTGCACCTGATGGAAAATCATCAAGGGTAATACCATCGCCCCAACGGCAGCGGCCGGAAATAGCACGTTGGCCATCGGAATGCCGTTGGCCAGGCTTTTTTTCGAACCACAAAACACGATAGTGATCTCATCGGCGGTATCAAAGCCCAGCCAACGTGCGGCATAGGTGTTGATAATCAGTACCACCGTCAACAGCACCAGCGACATCACCAGGATCGTCAGCAGCGACCAGCCGTCAATGGTGTGCCAAATCCCCTCAACCACCGCAGCGCTAAAGGCGGTATAGACCACCAGCAGGATCGAGGAACGGTCGGTGAGGTTAATCAGTTTGCGATGGCGATCGATCCATTTGCCAATCAGCGGACGCGCCAGATGACCAATAACAAACGGTACCATCAGTTGCAGAATAATCGCGCCGATAGCATGCCATACGTCAGTATTGCCTTCTTGCGTATGCATCAATGCCCCCACCAGCAGCGGAGACAGAAATACCCCAAGAATGCTGGATGCCGAAGCGCTGCAGATCGCCGCCGCCACGTTCCCTCCGGCAGCGGAGGTGAACGCGATTGCCGATTGCACCGTGGCAGGCAGAGCGCACAGATAAAGGAAACCCAGATAGACAGTCGGCGTCATTAAGCCCGGCACCAGCAGGTTCATCGACAGCCCTAACAGCGGGAAGAGCGCAAAGGTACTGAGAAACACCACCAGGTGCAGCTTCCAGTGGCTCATGCCGGCAACGATCGCCTCACGGGAGAGTTTCGCCCCATGCATGAAGAACAACAGGGCTATCGCGGCAGTGGTTAAATGTTCGAAGAAAGTCTGCCAAATCCCTTCACAGGGCAGCAATGAGGCCAACAGCACCACCATCAGCAGCACCAGTAAAAACTTGTCGATACGTAGACGTTGTAACCAGGACATCCTGCA
>NZ_JBKJYW010000403.1:0-7704 GCF_046715635.1 Serratia sp. (in: enterobacteria) | reverse complement strand
CCGTCTGGATGATGGGGATCTCTACGGCGTTGATCGGCCTGCTGCCCTCGTTCGATTCAGTTGGCTGGTGGGCCCCGGTCATGCTGGTGCTGCTACGAGCGGTGCAAGGGTTTGCCGTGGGGGGCGAATGGGGCGGCGCTGCCTTGCTGGCGGTAGAAAGCGCGCCGAAGAAGAGAAAAGCCTTTTACAGCAGCGGCGTACAGATTGGTTTTGGCGTCGGGTTGTTGTTGGCAACCGGCTCGGTTTCCCTGGTCAGCCACTATACCAGCAATGCGGACTTTATCAGCTGGGGCTGGCGTTTGCCGTTCCTGTTCAGCCTGGTGCTGGTTGCCATTGCCTGGTGGATCCGTAACGGCATGGATGAGTCGCAGGAGTTTGAAGCCAATAAAACGCTGCACGACCGGGCCGAGAAAATCCGCAAGTTCCCGATCTTTGAGGCGCTGCGCCAGAATCCCAAGGCCTTCTTGTTGATCATTGCCCTACGTTTTGGCGAACTGTTGACGATGTATATCGTCACGGCCTTTGCCATGAACTATTCAACCACCCATCTTGGTCTGTCACGGGATCTGTTCTTGAATATCGGTTTGTTGGTGGGGGCGGTGAGCTGTGTCTCGATCCCGTGCTTCGCCTATTTGGCTGACAGCTTTGGCAGGCGCCGGATCTACGTGACGGGGGCGTTGATTGGTGTTGCCAGCACGGTACCGTTTTTCATGGCGCTCGAGAGCCGGAATACGGTGATGATTATCTTCTTTGCCATCATGCTGGGAAATATGGCGCACGACATGCTGGTCAGTGTGCAGCAGCCGATGTTTACCGAACTGTTCGGCACTGCATACCGCTATAGCGGAGCCGGGGTGGGCTATCAGGTCGCTAGCGTGGTCGGTGGTGGCTTCACGCCGTTTATTGCCGTGTTGCTGGTGGAGTTGATGGACGGTTCCTGGCATCTGGTTGCCGCCTATCTGGCGCTGGGGTGCCTGCTTTCGGCCATTGTGGGTATGCGTATGAAACCCCAGACGGTCGGATAAAACAGAGGAACCGGAAGCGTGCGGCCAGTCCCCGCACGCCCCGGTGTTTGGTAAGCAAGGTTATCAAGAGGGGAGAGATAACCTTGGTTGGCTTAGGATCGCGTGCCAACACCGCCACTATAACGAGGCCATTTTTCCCTGTCAGTTCGCCTTGGCTGCTTTGCGTAGTGTTTCCAGCCCTATTGGCTCGACGGTGCAACCGTTGCAGGCAGTTGCGTAGCGCGTCCCAGATAATCATCCCAATCTTTCCACACCGGCTGTAGCCCAGCGGCACCGATCGCCTGCGCTACCTGCTGCGGCGTTCGGCTATCGTGCGGTTCGAACTGTTCCAGCTCTGGCGGCACATCGTCGGCGTAACCGCCCGGCTGGGTTTTGGAACCGGCACTGACGCTGTTGATGGCTACCGGGATCATATGGTCGCGGAAGAAGGCAGACTCCCGGGTAGATAATGAAAGTTCCACGTCAGGTGCGAATAGCCGGAAAGCACAGATCAGCTGCACCAGTTGCGGTTCACTCATGATTGACGCCGGTTCAATACCACCGGCACAGGGCCGCAGGCGAGGGAACGAGATTGAGTAACGGCTCTGCCAGTAAGTCTGTTGCAGATAAAACAGATGCTCTGCCAGCAGATAGCAGTCCGTGCGCCAACTGCTGGAAAGCCCGATCAGCGCCCCTAGCCCGATCTTGTCGATCCCGGCGCGCCCCAGACGATCCGGCGTACTCAGTCGCCAATGAAAATCCTGCTTCTGTCCACGCAGATGGTGCTGTTGATAGGTCGCGGGATGATAGGTTTCCTGATAGACCAACACGCCGTCCAGCCCAAGGGCTTTCAGCTCGGCGTAGTCTTGTTGTGCCAGTGGTTGCACCTCCATCATCAGCGAACTGAAATGACGGCGAATGGCGGGCAGATGCTGGCGGAAATACTCCATGCCGACTTTGCGCTGATGTTCCCCGGTCACCAGCAGCAGGTGCTCAAACCCTAACGCTTTGATGGCCGCGCATTCCCGTTCGATTTCTGCTGCATCCAGAGTTTTGCGCTTGAGGTGGTTACTCATCGAAAAACCGCAGTAGGTACAATCGTTGGCACACAGGTTAGAAAGATATAACGGCACATAAAAGCTCACCACGTTACCGAAACGCTGACGGGTGAGCTGCTGTGCTCGTTGGGCCAGGGGCTCGAGGTAGGGGGCGGCAGCAGGGGAGATAAGCGCCATAAAGTCCTCCCGCGTCAGCTTGGCACTATTCAGCGCCTGCTCAACGTCACGTGCCGTTTTGCTGTTAATACGCAGCGTCAGGTCATCCCAATCCCACCCTTGCAGGCGTTCGTTAAAATCACTGGTCATCAGCGCGCCTCCTCTGAATGACTGAGAAACGCCGTCAGCGGACTGGATGTGGCGGCGATCGACTGGCGGTTGCCTAGCCCTGAGTTGCGTGCTAACTCTCCGGCCTCCAGCGCCAGGCGGAAAGCCTGGGCCATTTGCACTGGATCCCGCGCCACGGCGATGGCGGTATTGACCAGTACTGCATCGGCTCCCAGTTCCATCGCTTCTAAGGCATGGCTAGGGGCACCGATCCCGGCATCAATCACTACCGGCACTTTGGCCTGCTCAATAATGATCTCAAGGAAATCACGGGTCAGTAAGCCACGGTTAGAACCGATCGGCGCGCCAAGTGGCATCACGGCGGCACAACCTGCTTCCTCTAGCCGTTTACACAACACCGGATCGGCACCGCAGTAAGGCAGCACCACAAAGCCCTGTTTGACCAGGGTTTCCGCCGCTTTGAGCGTTTCGATCGGGTCTGGCAGCAGGTATTTCACCTCTGGGTGAATTTCCAGTTTGACCCAGTGGGTGCCCAGCGCTTCGCGCGCCAGGCGGGCGGCAAATACCGCTTCATCCGCCGTTTTTGCCCCGGAAGTATTGGGCAGTAGTTTCACGCCCAACCGTTGCAGTGGTGCCAGAATGGCGTCATTACCGCCGCGCAGGTCGACGCGTTTCATCGCCATGGTGACCAGTTGCGAGCCGGAGGCTTGTAGCGCAGCCAGCATTAACTCGGGCGTGGCGAATTTCCCCGTGCCGGTAAACAGGCGTGAAGTGAAGGTGGTATCGGCGATTTGCAGCATGTCAGCCTCCGGCAATCGCTTGAAACAGCAAGATATCATCACCGTCCTGCACCTGACGGGTGGCCCAGTCGCTGCGTGGAATGATGACCTGGTTGATCGCCAAAGCGCTACCTGGCTGGTGGCGTTCCAGCCGTTCGAGCAAAGCGCCGATGCTTAACGGCTGCTCCAGCTCCAGCGGTTGATCGTTGAGCGTAATCTTCATGCTGGCACTCCACAGATGGGGCAGGTGCTGGCTTTACTCAGTTGCAGAGTGCTCCAGCTTTGCTGCTTACCGTCGAACAGGCGCAGCTTACCGCTAAGGGAGGAGGGCATCCCTGCCAGCATTTTTATCGCTTCCAGCGCCTGCAGCGTGCCGATCACGCCGACGACCGGGCCGAGTACGCCCGCAGTGCGGCAGTTACGCTGCGGTTCGGTCTGCTCCGGGTAGAGGCAGGCATAACAGCCATGGGCATAGGGCGGTTCGATAACCAGTAACTGGCCGCTGAACCCCACCGCGCTGCCGCTGATCAACGGCACGCTAGCTTGGATGCAAGCGGCATTCACCGCATGACGGGTGGCCATGTTGTCGCTGCAATCAAGCACCAGATCGGCACGGGCGACGGCATCGTTCAGAGTTGCCCCTTGCAGGCGTTGCTCCAGCGCGATCGATTCCACCAGAGGGTTCAGTGCTTGCAGATGGTGCTTTGCCAACTGAGCCTTGTTGGTGGCGATGTCACCGGTGCGGTACAGAATTTGCCGTTGTAGATTGGTAATGTGCAGTTGGTCATCATCGGCCAGCAGCAGTGTACCGACACCTGCGGCAGCCAGATACAGCGCAGCCGGGGAGCCTAACCCTCCTAATCCGACAATGAGCACCGTAGCTTGTTTCAGCTTTTCCTGCCCCTCGGGGCCGACATCTTCCAGCAGTAGCTGCCGGCTGTAGCGCAGAAACTCTTGGTCATTGAGCATCGCATTACTCCTTGCCTTCAATTAACTGCAGCAGCGTCGCCGTAGCGGCGCGCCAGTCTGGTGCCTGGGTAATGGCGCTGACCACGGCCACGCTGCCAACGCCGCAGGCCAGCACGGCGGGGACTCGCTCGATGCTGATCCCGCCAATGGCTACAGTTGGATACTGCTGTAATCCGGCGACGTGGCGTTGCAACTCGGTCAAGCCTTGCGGCTCAGAGGGCATCTCCTTGGTTTGCGTTGGGAAGATATGCCCCAGGGCGATATAGGAAGGTTTTACGGCGATCGCGCGGGCCAGTTCGGCATCGTCATGGGTGGAAACGCCCAAGCGCAATCCTGCCCGATGGATGGCCGCCAAATCGGTGGTGTCCAAATCCTCCTGCCCCAGGTGGACGCCGTAGGCATCATGCTTAATCGCCAACCGCCAATAGTCATTGATAAACAGCCGGGCCTGATAGCGTTTGCCAAGGGCAATGGCGGCGGCAATGTCCGCCTCCACTTGCTCGTCTGGCAGATCTTTGATGCGTAGTTGGATTGTGGTAACGCCTGCCTCAAGCAGGCGGGCGATCCATTCAACGCTGTCGACGACCGGGTATAAACCCAGCCTGTGCGGCGTTGCAGGGAAGGGAGAAGTGAGGCTAGTCATGATTTATCTCCTCCTGCAAATTGGCCGCGCTGTGATACAGCTCGCTGCCGCGTGAGCGGAATTCAGCCGACATTTTCTCCATCCCGGTCAGTTGCACCTCGATCGGTTTGGCGGCCTCCTGTGCGGCGGCATAGTCACGTACTTCCTGGGAAATCTTCATCGAGCAGAACTTCGGCCCACACATGGAGCAGAAGTGGGCGATCTTGCCAGATTCTTGCGGTAGCGTTTCATCGTGATAGGCGCGGGCGGTTTGCGGATCCAGCGCCAGGTTGAACTGATCTTCCCAACGGAATTCAAAGCGCGCCTTGGACATGGCGTTATCGCGGATCTGCGCGCCCGGGTGGCCTTTCGCCAAGTCGGCGGCGTGAGCGGCGATCTTGTAGGTGATCAACCCCTGTTTCACATCCTCCTTGTTCGGCAGCCCCAGATGCTCCTTTGGCGTTACGTAGCAAAGCATCGCGCAGCCGAACCAGCCGATCATCGCCGCGCCGATCCCGGAGGTGAAATGGTCGTAACCCGGAGCGATATCGGTGGTCAATGGCCCAAGCGTGTAGAACGGCGCTTCATGACAATGTTCCAGCTCCTCGGTCATGTTACGGCGGATCATCTGCATCGGCACATGGCCTGGGCCTTCGATCATCACTTGCACGTCATATTCCCAGGCAATCTTGGTCAGTTCACCCAGCGTATGCAGTTCAGCAAATTGCGCTTCGTCATTGGCATCCTGGATCGAACCTGGGCGCAGGCCGTCGCCGAGTGACAGCGAGACATCGTAAGCGGCGCAAATTTCGCAGATCTCGCGGAAGTGTTGATAGAGGAAGTTTTCCTGATGATGCGACAGGCACCACTTCGCCATGATCGAGCCGCCACGGGAGACGATGCCGGTCAGGCGTTTGGCGGTCATTGGCACATAGCGCAGCAGCACCCCGGCATGGATGGTGAAGTAATCGACGCCTTGCTCAGCCTGTTCCAGCAAGGTATCGCGGAACATTTCCCAGGTCAGGTTCTCCGCCACGCCGTTCACTTTCTCCAGCGCTTGATAGATCGGCACTGTACCAATCGGTACCGGGCTGTTACGCAGGACCCATTCGCGGGTTTCGTGGATATAGCGGCCCGTGGAGAGATCCATCACGGTGTCAGCGCCCCAGCGAGTTGACCACACCAGTTTCTCGACTTCTTCTTCGATCGAGGAGGTGACCGCCGAGTTGCCGATATTGGCATTCACCTTCACCAGGAAATTCCGGCCAATAATCATCGGCTCGGATTCCGGGTGGTTGATGTTGGCGGGGATGATGGCGCGGCCAGCGGCTACTTCCTGGCGAACAAATTCCGGCGTGATATTTTCCGGCAGATTAGCGCCCCAGCTCTGGCCGGGATGCTGGTGGCGTAGCACTTCACCGCGAATGCGCTCTCGGCCCATATTTTCGCGGATGGCGATAAACTCCATCTCTGGGGTGACAATACCCGCGCGGGCGTAATGCAACTGCGTAACGCATTTACCCGGCAGGGCTTTACGGGGCAGCGGCAGGTGCTCAAAGCGCAAATGGTCCAACCCAACATCGGCCAACCGTTGCTGGGTAAAGCCGGAACTGACGCCGCTTAACGTTTCGGTATCGGCACGTTCGGCGATCCAGCCAGCTCGTCCCTTTTCCAAACCACGGTGTACGTCGAGCACCGCCTGCGGATCGCCATACGGGCCAGCGGTGTCATACACCGGAATGGCTTCGTTCTGTTCATACTGGGGCTGGTCTTTGTTGCCGCCAATCAGCGTTGGGCTGAGCTGGATTTCACGCATCGGCACCTGAATATCGCTGCGCGAGCCAGCGAGATAGATCCGCTGTGAGTTGGGGAAGGTGACGCCTTGCAGCGAGTCAATGAAATCTTGCGCTTGGTCACGCTGTTGTTTACGGGCACGAGGTTGGTTCATGGTAGACATAGCAAATTCCTATCAGTGTAGTGATGTGTGGAAAATTGCTTGTCTGGAGCTCGGAGGGAGTAATGATGGTAGCCGGTAAGGCAGGCACAGCCCCTGGCGGGAGCATCTTGCCTATGGCGATAGATTACTCTTGTTCCCTTCGCGGGTATTAACCCGATCAGGTTCCGCGGATCCCGAATTAACGGTCTCAGCCTGGCTAATTTAATGAAAAATCAGCGCTAGGCACTCCGACAAGAGCCCTCAGTATAAGAGGGTAAACAAAAACTACAACCATTCCCCTGCATCTTTCAAGCCGTAGCGTTGTTGGCTGCCTAGCTACGGCTTGAAATCTATTGGGGGATAATTAGGCTGGATGAGACATAGATTCAGTATTCGTGGTGCCCGGTTGGCCCTGCTGCCAGGTTTCTGCCGCCAGCTGGATCAACTGATCTTCCAAAGCGAAACGTGAGGCCAAGGCTTCGCCGATGTCCGACAAGGCCTGATTAAGTTCTACACACACATCCTGATCGATATCGACGTCGGTATAGCGATCATGGAATGCCATCACGGTTTCGGTATTGGCCTGTAATTTGGGGTAGAACTTGGTGGCCAGCGCCATTTTTGGGCTGGCGGAACCTTCCACCTGTTTGATAATTTTGTCATAAATGTGAAAATGTCCGGCGGAGAGATAATCCACCAGGTTATGGCAAAAGTTCTCCAGCGCTTTTTCATTGAGCGGCGTATGCTTTTCTTTGTTGGGTTTAATGCCGACTAAACTGCAATAGGCCACCAGTAGCTGTTTGCGGGCCTGTAACCATTGATCGACTAATTCATTACTGCCACCAACGCGCTGAGTCAGGCTTTCCAATCGGTTGAGCATGGTTGACTCCGTGTGTAAGAGAAAGAAAAAGTAAGTTAATAAAATGTAACAAAGACCATTCCTAGATTGCCAGTGAAGCAGAGGTTGTGCAACAACATATGGAACTTGCATTAACGGGTAACGAAAATGGCTGGTGGATCGTCAGCCATGAAAGCAAAATTTGGTTACCAA
>NZ_JBKJYW010000402.1:0-3190 GCF_046715635.1 Serratia sp. (in: enterobacteria) | reverse complement strand
ATGAGCCACGCCGTCAGAGACTTGTTTTCTTACACGCTTACGTGTACGAACAGGTGCCTTTGCCATTATTCAATCACCCCGATTATTTCTTGATCGGTTTACGCGGACCCTTACGGGTACGTGCGTTGGTCTTAGTACGCTGACCGCGAACTGGCAGACCACGACGATGGCGTAAACCACGGTATGTACCAAGATCCATCAGACGCTTGATGCTCAGGGTAACTTCACGACGCAAATCACCTTCAACAGTGAATTTGGCAACTGCTTCACGCAGTTGTTCAATTTGCTCTTCAGACAGCTCACTGATCTTAACATTTTCAGCAATACCCGTCTCAGCACAGATAGACTGTGAACGAGTTTTGCCGATTCCGAAGATCGACGTTAACGCGATAACGGTATGTTTATGATCAGGAATGTTAATGCCTGCTATACGGGCCACTATGCACTCCTACTAATTTTTACGGCAACACCATTCTGAAAAGCCCGTTTTCAGGATACTCAAATAATGTTGCAGCTACATACAAAAGATTGGCTGGCTAATCTAGCCAGCTCAACCCAACTTTGCAAGAAAAATATGCGAGATAATCAGCCTTGACGCTGTTTATGCTTCGGCTCGGCGCTGCAAATCACACGAACGACACCGTTACGCTTAACGATTTTGCAGTTACGACATAATTTCTTGACGGAAGCACGAACTTTCATTTTTACTCTCCGTAACTTCTCAAACGCACCAGATTAGCGGTTATAGCCTTTCAGGTTTGCTTTCTTCAATGCAGACTCGTACTGACTTGACATCATCAGAGTTTGCACTTGAGCCATAAAGTCCATGATGACGACAACCACGATCAGTAGCGAGGTACCACCAAAGTAGAATGGTACTTTCATTGCATCACGCATGAACTCCGGGATCAGGCAGATGAAAGTAATGTACATCGCGCCCACCAGGGTTAAACGCGTCATCACTTTATCGATATATTTCGCCGTTTGCTCTCCCGGACGAATTCCTGGTACGAAGGCACCGGACTTCTTCAGGTTATCTGCTGTTTCACGCGGGTTGAAAACCAACGCCGTGTAGAAGAAACAGAAGAAGATGATTGCAGACGCATAGAGTAACACATAAAGCGGTTGTCCAGGCTGCAAATACAGCGAAATCGTTGTCAGCCAGTTCCAACCGGTACCGCCCCCAAACCATGATGCAATCGTGGCAGGGAACAGAATAATGCTGGAAGCGAAGATTGCCGGGATTACCCCTGCCATGTTCACTTTCAACGGTAAGTGTGTGCTCTGTGCTGCGTAGACACGACGTCCTTGCTGACGTTTCGCATAGTTAACGACGATACGACGTTGACCACGCTCAATGAAAACAACGAAGAAGGTTACTGCAAACACCAATACTGCAACCAACAGCAACAAGAGGAAGTGCAGGTCGCCTTGCCGAGCTTGCTCAATAGTATGGCCTACTGCCGGCGGAAGACCCGCCACAATACCCGCGAAGATAATGATTGAGATACCGTTACCGATACCACGCTCAGTAATCTGTTCGCCCAGCCACATCAGGAACATTGTCCCGGTAACCAGGCTCACAACCGCAGTAAAGTAGAACGCAAAGCCTGGGTTTAACACCAGGCCCTGCATACCAGGCATATTCGGCAGACCGGTAGCAATACCGATCGACTGGAATATGGCCAACACCAGCGTACCGTAGCGGGTGTACTGGCTAATCTTACGACGGCCAGCCTCCCCTTCTTTCTTGATTTCCGCCAACGCTGGGTGAACCACCGTCAGTAACTGGATAATGATCGAGGCCGAAATGTACGGCATGATCCCCAGAGCAAAAATAGAAGCACGGCTGAGAGCACCACCAGAGAACATGTTAAACATTTCAATGATGGTGCCTCTCTGCTGTTCGAGCAGTTTGGCAAGCACAGTGGCATCGATACCAGGAATCGGAATGAAAGAGCCAATGCGGAAAACAATCAGCGCGCCGATAACAAACAAAAGTCTGCGCTTCAGCTCACCGAGTCCGCCTTTAGCACTTTGAAAATCTAATCCTGGTTGCTTAGCCATCAGCTTACTTATTCCTCAATTTTACCGCCAGCAGCCTCGATAGCAACACGAGCGCCTTTGGTGACACGCAGACCACGCAGGGTAACCGGACGAGTGATTTCGCCAGAAAGCATAACTTTCGCGAACTCGATCTGGGTACCAACAACGTTAGCGGCTTTCAGCGTGTTCAGGTCGATTACGTCGCCTTCTACAAGAGCCAGTTCAGACAGACGAACTTCTGCCGTGATCATAGCTTTGCGCGAGGTGAAGCCGAATTTCGGCAAACGACGATATAAAGGCATCTGACCACCTTCAAACCCACGACGTACGCCACCGCCAGAACGTGAGTTCTGACCTTTGTGACCACGACCGGCGGTTTTACCCAGGCCAGAACCGATACCACGACCTACACGCTTAGGCGCATGCTTGGCACCTTCAGCCGGAGACAGAGTATTTAAACGCATCTGTTACTCCTCAACCTTAACCATGTAGGAAACCAGGTTGATCATACCGCGTACAGCAGGAGTATCCTCGCGCTCTACGGTGTGACCAATACGACGCAGACCCAGACCGAGCAGTGTAGCTTTATGCTTCGGCAGACGGCCAATGGAGCTGCGAACTTGTGTAACTTTGATAGTCTTAGCCATGGTCAATTACCCCAGAATGTCTGCAACGGATTTACCACGCTTGGCAGCGACCATTTCAGGAGACTTCATATTAGCCAAAGCGTCGATAGTTGCACGAACCACGTTGATCGGGTTGGTGGAACCATAAGCTTTAGCCAGTACGTTGTGCACCCCAGCAACTTCGAGAACGGCGCGCATTGCACCACCCGCGATGATACCGGTACCTTCATGAGCTGGCTGCATGAACACACGGGAACCCGTATGAGCACCTTTAACAGGGTGCTGCAGGGTGCCGCCGTTCAGCGCGACATTCATCATGTTGCGACGGGCTTTTTCCATCGCTTTCTGGATCGCTGCTGGAACTTCGCGTGCTTTGCCGTAGCCAAAACCAACGCGACCGTTACCATCACCAACTACTGTCAGTGCGGTAAAGCTGAAAATACGGCCACCTTTTACGGTTTTAGATACGCGGTTTACCGCGATCAGCTTTTCCTGCAGTTCGCCAGCTTGTTTTTCGA
>NZ_JBKJYW010000401.1:0-7168 GCF_046715635.1 Serratia sp. (in: enterobacteria) | reverse complement strand
CCGCGTGTGCAGGCTTTCTTCGAAGTGCCGGTAGCGGGGGACTGCCTCGATATGGCGCACTTTCCGTTTGCCGAGGTTTACTGGCTGCCACGGGACGTTGGACACCAGCAACTGCATGGCACATTGCTGGTGGAGGCGGTGCGTCAGCGGGTTAATATTCCTTCCTCGGCGCGGGCTGAAGCGCAGTCTCTGGCAGAAAACAGTCTGAGTGGGGATTTGCTGTGGGAGCGTGCCGAAGGGGCTAAGACCTTTTACGCCTGGGTGGCTGCGGAGTCATCGGTGGTGAAAACGTTGCGCCGTTACCTGATTGGCGAACGCGATCTGGACCGTTCCACGGTGAACTTTATGGCGTATTGGTGTTAATGGATAAAGTGACAATATTGCGTAATCTATGCCGGTCTAACATGTTTAACCGTAGGGGCGCCGCATGCTGCGCCCGTTTAACCGCATACACCGCCTCTACGTCGCGTTAAATCCCTTCACGAGCCGCTGCGTAATTTATAAGCAACACGCAATCGCGCCATTGTCATCCTGATTTCAACTCTGGCGGCCGCTTTGGCTGCTGTGCTATGTTCCGCTGAAACAAAAGTTACAGCGGGAGTAGCGATGAAACAGATTGATGAACGCCTGCGCAGCGAATACCCGCAATTGGCCCCTCAAGAGCAGCGGGTGGCCGACTTTATCTTCGATCACTTTGACGACCTGCTTAGCTATAACAGCACCGAGTTGGCACGCCTGAGCGGGGTGTCCAAGGCCACGGTCAGCCGTTTGTTCAAGCGCTTGGGCTATGCCAGCTATCGCGCAATGCGTGACGAGCTGCGTACCCTGCGCCAAAGCGGTATGCCACTGACCGACAGCCGTGATGCAGTACAGGGGAACACCTTACTGGCTCGCCATTACCAGCAGGAAATGGTCAATCTGGCGCACTGGGTGCAACAGATTGATGCGGCACAGTTTGGTGCGGTGATCGCGGCCATGGGGCAATCCCGACGGCTGGTGCTGTTGGGAATGCGCAACAGCTATCCCGTCGCGATGCATTTACGCCAGCAACTGATGCAGGTGCGTGAGCAGGTTTTGTTAATACCGCAGCCGGGCCAAACCTTGGCCGAAGATCTGGTGGATCTGGGGCCGCAGGACATGGTGGTGGTAGTGGCATTTCGCCGCCGTCCACGCCTGGTGCGAGAGGTATTGCAACAGTTGCAGATTAAGCAGGTACCGACATTATTGATCTGCGAACCGCAGGCCCAGGCGCTGCTCCCGTTGGCCAGCTGGCATTTGATGACGCCGCTCGATAGCGTCTCGGCGTTTGACAGTTACTCCAGCGCCATGAGCCTGGCGAGCCTGCTGAGCAATGCGTTACTGCATGACAGATTGTCGCAAGGGCGGCAGCGCATTCATCAGGTCGCCAATCTGTTCAGCGATCTGGAGGAATTGGAGCAGCGTAGCTGAATAACTGCTGACAATCGCCAACCGTCTCATTACGTAGGGGCGCCGCATGCTGCGCCCGTCGTGATTCATTAGTTGCAGGTAAATAATTTAAGAATCTTTTGTTTCATCCTCTCTCGCTTGGCGATAATCTAGCAATATCAAAAATCCGGCCGGTCGCAGACGTGGCAATCTCCAGGCTAAGTTATTAAGTTGACAAGGAATGAACATGCTAGCTATCAATCAATTCGATCAAATCAATCCTCCGCACCGCCTACTGATGGGCCCAGGGCCGATCAATGCCGATCCACGCGTGCTGCGTGCCATGTCCAGCCAGTTGATTGGCCAATACGATCCGGCCATGACCGGCTATATGAATCAGGTGATGGAGCTGTATCGCGCCCTGTTCCGCACGCAGAACCGCGGGACGATGCTAATAGACGGGACTTCTCGTGCTGGTATCGAGGCAATGCTGGTCTCTGCCATTCGCCCTGGCGATAAAGTGCTGGTGCCGGTATTTGGCCGTTTTGGTCATCTGCTGTGTGAAATCGCCCGCCGTTGTCGTGCCGAAGTGCACACCATCGAAGCACCTTGGGGTGAGGTATTCAATGCCGATCGGATCGAGGATGCGATCAAGAAAGTCCGGCCACGCCTGTTGCTGACGGTGCAAGGGGATACCTCCACCACCATGCTGCAACCGTTGGCAGAATTGGGGTATATCTGCCGCCGCCACGGCGTCCTGTTCTATACCGATGCTACCGCCTCGTTCGCGGGTAACGAGTTGGAAACCGATGCCTGGGGATTGGATGCGGTGTCCGCAGGGCTGCAAAAATGCCTCGGTGGCCCTTCTGGCAGCTCTCCAATTACGCTTAGCCCGCAGTTTGAAGAGATCGTACGCCGCCGTAAGTGTGTTGAAGAGGGGATCCGTACCGTCGATCACGCAGACGGTGACGACGAGATGATCTACTCCAACTATTTCGATCTCGGCATGATCATGGATTACTGGGGGCCGGAGCGCTTGAACCACCATACGGAAGCCACCAGCATGCTGTTTGCCGCGCGTGAATGCGCCCGGGTGATCCTGGAGGAAGGGTTGGATAACGCTATTGCCCGCCATAAATTGAATGGCGCGGCGATGTTGGCCGGGATCCAGGGGATGGGGCTGGAGGTCTTTGGCGATATCGCCAACAAGATGAATAACGTGCTGGGCGTAGTGATCCCGCAGGGCATCCATGGCGAGCAGGTACGCCAGATGATGCTCAATGACTTCGCCATCGAAATCGGCACCTCATTTGGCCCGTTGCAGGGCAAGATCTGGCGGATTGGCACCATGGGGTATAACGCGCGGAAAGACTGCGTGCTGCAAACTCTGGCCGCGTTGGAAGCGGTACTCAACCGTCTCGGTTTTGTTAGCCCGCACGGAGAAGCTATGCAGGCAGCATGGAACATTTACGACGCCGAGCAGAACTGATGGCAATGCTGCTGACCCCTCAGGAAGCGGAACGAGCCGCGGCCAGAGTAATGGCTCGCTGTGACGAACTGGCGGCGATCAGCAGCACGCCAGGCCAATTGACGCGGGTTTACCTCTCCCCAGAACATCTGCGTGCCAACCGGCTGGTAGGGAACTGGATGCGTGAGCTGGGGATGGCGGTCTGGCAAGACGGCGTAGGTAATATCTGCGGACGTTACGAAGGGCAGCAACCGGCCGCATCGGCGCTGCTGCTTGGTTCTCATCTGGATACGGTGCGCAACGCGGGGCGTTACGATGGCATGCTAGGTGTCTTGACCGCGCTCGAGGCTGTAGCGTTGTTGCATAGCCGTAATCGGCGTTTGCCGCAGGCGATCGAGGTGATCGGTTTTGCCGACGAAGAGGGCACGCGTTTTGGCATTACTTTACTCGGCAGTAAAGGGATCACCGGGCAGTGGGCAGAGGATTGGCTGGCATGTACCGATGCTGAGGGTATCAGCGTGGCCGAGGCTATGCGTGACGTGGGCCTTGATCCTGCGGCGGTGGGTTCTGCCGAGCGGGCACAAGACTCGATCTGCGCCTATCTCGAACTGCATATTGAACAGGGGCCTTGTCTTGAAGCCGTCGGTCAGGCTCTGGGAGTGGTCACGGCGATTAACGGTGCCCGCCGCCTCAACTGTACTTTTACCGGACATGCTGGTCATGCAGGGACCGTGCCGATGGGGCAGCGCCGGGATGCGCTGGCTGCTGCCGCTGAATGGATGGTCACGGTTGAGCGGCACACCATGGAATACGATCCGCATGTGGTCGCCACGGTCGGTCAGATCGAAAGCTTACCGGGGGCTGTTAATGTGATCCCTGGGCAGGTCAGGTTATCCCTCGACGTTCGTGGCCCGCAGGATGAGCCGCTAGACGCGTTGCTGGCCGAGTTACTGGCACAGGCGCAGAGTATTGGCGCGCGTCGCGGAGTCGGCTTCGACAGCGAGGAGTTCTACCGCATAGCGGCTACCGCTTGTGACCCTCAGTGGCAGCAGCGCTGGCATGACGCGGTAATACAGGTGCAAGATAACTGCCTAATGCTGCCAAGCGGCGCGGGGCACGATGCGATTGCTCTCGCTGCTCGTTGGCCGGTGGGAATGCTGTTTGTTCGTTGCGAGGGGGGTATTAGTCATCATCCCGATGAGGTCGTCACGGCCTGTGACGTGGCGCTAGCGATCCAGGCTTACTGCCGGGTCTTGGATATAACTGACCCCTTGTATGTTTAAAGTGCCTTTAAACATACAAGGGGTATCGGCTCAATCGTTCAGTTGGAAGCCATCCGCATCACGCCAGGCAGGAAACGCGGTGCGGTAGGTTTGCAGCGTTTCCAGCGAAAGCTCGGCATCCAGCCTCGCTGCCTGGCCCGCTTCTGCGCTGGCCAACCGTTCCCCCTGCGGGCTGATAATCAGGCTGTCACCGCTGTAATTCAGACCGTTGCCGTCCTCGCCCACGCGGTTGCACCCCGCCACGTAAATCTGGTTTTCAATCGCCCGCGCCGCCAGCAGCGTTTGCCAGTGCATGCTGCGCGCCGCCGGCCAGTTGGCCACGTACAGGGCCAGATCGTAATCCTGCTGATAGCGTGACCACACCGGGAAGCGCAGGTCATAGCAGATCTGCGGCAGGATACGCCAGCCGCGCCATTCGAAAATGGTGCGCTGTTTCCCAGCCTGATAGTGTTGGTGTTCACCGGCCATGCGAAACAGATGGCGTTTATCATAGCCATGCACCTTGCCGCCGGGCTCCACCAGCAGGAAACGGTTAACGGCCCCGTCGGCAGTTTTCAGCGCCACGCTGCCACCCACCAAGGCGTTGGTTTTCACCGCCCAGGTATGTAACCAGTCAATCACCTGTTGTTCTGGCAACGCGCTTTCCCCGGCATCCATAGCAAAGCCGGTAGTAAACATTTCCGGCAGCACAATCAGATCGCGGCCGGTAATTGAGGGCAACAAGGCATCGAAATGGCGCAGATTAGCCTCACCTTGGCGCCAGACCAGCGGTTGCTGCAACAGGGTAATTTTTAGAGTCGACATAGGCGCTCCGCAGCGGCATCCAGCGTGGCATCCTGTTTGGCAAAACACAGCCGGATCAGTTTATGGGGGAAAGGATCGGCACAGAAGACGGACAGCGGGATCGCCGCCACGCCTGCGTGCTCGGTTAACCAATGGCAGAAGGCGACGTCATCCAGATCGGAAATGGCGCTGTAATCGGACAGTAAGAAATAGGTGCCTTCGCAGGGGAGAATTTCCAACCTGCTGTTGGCTAACGCCTGTACAAAACGATCGCGTTTAGCACGGTAGAACGCGGGTAGCTGCTGCCAGTGTTCCGGCTCGTTGCGCAGCATATCGGCCAAGGCCAGCTGGGCCGGGGTGTTGACCGAGAACGTCAGATACTGGTGAACCTTGCGCACCTCGGCGCTTAACGCTTCCGGGGCCACGCAGTAACCCACTTTCCAGCCGGTCATATGGAAGGTTTTGCCAAACGAGGAAACGGCAATCGCCCGCTGACGCAGTTGCGGATGAGCCAGTACGCTGGCGTGCCCCCCTTTGGCAAAGCAGATATGTTCGTAAACCTCATCGCTCAGGATATAGATTTCCCGATCGGCGATGGCGGCCCATAGTTGCTGCATATCCTCTGCCGACCAAGCCGTGGCGGAGGGATTCTGCGGAGTATTAAGGATCACCAGCCGGGTACGTGGTGAGAGCTGTTCGGCAAACCGTTGCCAATCGATCTTGAAGGCTGCAGGGCAATGCGTTTCAGAACGCCGCCGGAAAGCTGTACTGCCGGGGCATAGCTGTCGTAGCTTGGGTCGAAGCAAATCACTTCATCGCCGGAGCGTACCAGGGCGCTGATCGCAGCGAACAACGCTTCGGTTGCACCCGCAGTGACGGTCACTTCACTATTGGCATCGGGCTGCCAGCCGTAGAGCTGAGCGGTTTTTTCCGCAATAGCCTCACGCAGCGGCGCGGTACCCGTCATCGGTGCGTATTGGTTTGCCCCCTGGCTGACGTGCCAGCTCAGGCGCTGTTTTAAATACTCCGGGCCATCAAAATCCGGAAAGCCTTGCGACAGGTTGATCGCCTGATGCTGCTGCGCCAAGGCGCTCATCTGAGTAAAGATGGTGGTGCCGAGGTCGGGTAACTTGCTGGCTGGGACAGGTACGGTGCTCATATCAGGCTATTTCTCCTGGCGCTTATGTTGCGAACAATATAACACGGTGTTAGTCTTTGGCAATCAAGACGTTTAGACGTCTATCCTCATCACCTAGCGACAACTTGAAATTCTTAGAGGATAAGTGAGTCACATTCAATCAACAGCCAAAAGCTACCTGCCAGGAAATAGATAGAATGATGGAAAACCCGCAATTATCTGCCTTATTGGCCGCCTGCCACTGGATCGGTGAGAAAGGCTGGTGCCCGGCGACCGGCGGCAATATGTCGTTGCGCCTTGATACCCAACATTGCCTGGTGACCGAGTCCGGCAAAGACAAGGGCAGCCTGAGCGAACAGGATTTATTGCTGGTGGAAACGGCAAACAACCATGTTCCCAGCGGTCGCACGCCTTCGGCGGAAACTGGCCTGCACACGCTGATCTACCGCCTCTATCCCGCAGTTGGTGCCATCCTGCATACCCATTCGGTCAATGCCACCGTGCTTTCCCGCGTGGAGAAAAGTGAGGCGCTGGTGCTGCAAGGGTATGAAATGCAGAAATCGCTCAGCGGTCAGAAGAGCCATCTCGACAGCGTCAGTATCCCTATTTTTGATAACGACCAGGATATTCCGGCGCTGGCTGCGCGTGTGGCCGCATTTGCCGAGATAACGCCCTTGCAGTACGGTTTTCTGGTGCGCGGCCACGGCTTGTATTGCTGGGGCAAACAGGTGGAGGAAGCGCGCCGCCATCTTGAAGGGCTGGAATTCCTGTTCCAGTGCGAATTGCAACGCCGTTTACTGGAGGCTAAATGATCCGCGCCATCGTCACCGATATTGAAGGCACCACCAGCGATATCCGTTTTGTGCATCAGGTCCTGTTCCCCTATGCCCGTGAGCGGCTAGGGGAGTTCATCCGTAGCCATGCCAACGACGCCGAAGTTGCGGCTCCGCTGGCGGCATTACGTGCAGAGATCGCACAGCCGGACGCCGATAATGAGCAACTTATTACCACCCTTTATCGCTTTATGGATGAAGATCGCAAATCGACCGCGTTGAAGGCCTTGCAGGGCATTATCTGGCGCAGCGGCTA
>NZ_JBKJYW010000400.1:0-3850 GCF_046715635.1 Serratia sp. (in: enterobacteria) | reverse complement strand
GCGTGGCAACGTGGTCGATCTGGCAGTGGGTGTGATCATTGGTGCGGCATTCGGTAAAATCGTTTCTTCCTTGGTTGCCGACATCATCATGCCACCTTTGGGCCTGCTGATCGGTGGCGTTGATTTTAAACAGTTCCATCTGGTACTGCGTGAAGCCAAGGACAATGTCCCAGCAGTAGTGATGAACTATGGCTCCTTCCTGCAAAATATTTTTGATTTCGTGATCGTCGCCTTTGCTATCTTTATGGCCATCAAGTTAATGAACAAAATGCGCCGTAAAGAGGTTGAAGAGCCAGCCGCACCGCCTGCGCCAACCGCAGAAGAGAAGCTGCTGACAGAAATCCGCGATCTGCTGAGTCATCAACAGCAACCCAAGCTGTAATTCAGAGCTATAAGATGGGCGCCGCATGCGGCGCCCCTACGTTTTGAGCCATCTTGCGAGATGGCTTTTTTGTGGCTTAAAACCAGAAGGCCAGTGGTAAATTGTCGTTGGGCAAATTACCACTGGCCTCCCAGTTACCGCCTTTTGCGTGTTTATCTTTACGCCGGTAGCTGCCTTTCCCTTTACTGTTCTTCTCTACCCGTTGGCGGAAAAGAGGATCATGTAGCAACGCCTCAATGGCATTGTCCTGGATCTTACCTTTGGTATGACGATATTGAGTCATCATGGTCTTCCTGTTGGTTGCTGATAATAAACGCGCTGATAATACTGCTGGCCAGATAAAAATTAAAGGCCCGCGCGCAGTTAAACTGCACTTTTGGCTTTCTCTTCACTGGCTCCCTGCTCCAAAGCCTCCAAAATCGAACAATAGTTGCTGGTGTGCTCGCTACCGCAGCAGGCATCGCTGAGCCTTTTTAGCGACTCACGCATTCTGGTTAACTCGGTCAGTTTGCTTTCAACCTCCTGCAGGCGCGCATTAACGATAGACTTCGACTCTTCACAAGTGTGATGCTCTGGATCCACACGGATCGACAGCAACTCGGCGATGGTTTCCAGCGTGAAGCCCAGCTGTTTGGCATAGCGGATAAAACGCAGGCGCTGTAAGTCCTGATCGCTATACAGCCGATAGCCGCCTTCGGTACGAACATGGTGATCCATCATGCCTTGCTTCTCGTAATAACGTACCGTATCTGGCGTTACTTCTGCCAACTTGGCTAATTGCCCAATCTTGAACATTATGACTTCTCCGTGTTGCACTTATTACTGATAGCCTGAGCATAGCGGATATGGGGGGGGATCTTAAGCATTGCCGGGAGGGGAAAGCACATTTGGCGAGTTAAAGACGTAAAAAAACCGGGCAAGCCCGGTTTTTTTACGCTTCCACAGATTACTCTGCAGTTGCTACTTCTGCTTGAGACTCAGCACGATCAACCAGCTCGATGTATGCCATCGGCGCGTTGTCGCCTGCGCGGAAGCCACACTTCAGAATGCGAGTGTAACCACCGGCACGGCTCGCAAAACGCGGGCCTAGCTCGTTAAACAGTTTTGCCACGATCTCGTTATCACGAGTACGGGCGAATGCCAGACGACGATTAGCAACGCTGTCGGTCTTGGCAAGAGTAATCAGCGGCTCAACAACGCGACGCAGCTCTTTCGCTTTTGGCAGGGTCGTCTTGATGATCTCATGACGAACCAAAGAGCCGGCCATGTTACGGAACATAGCCTGGCGATGGCTGCTGTTACGGTTCAGTTGACGACCACTCTTACGATGGCGCATGACCTTATCCTTCTCAGTAAAACCTTAACCTGTGATCCGGTTACTCGTCAGCAATGCTCGCCGGTGGCCAATTTTCCAGGCGCATGCCCAGAGAAAGTCCACGGGAGGCCAGCACGTCTTTAATCTCAGTAAGAGATTTTTTACCCAGGTTAGGCGTTTTCAACAGCTCAACCTCGGTACGCTGTACCAGATCACCGATGTAGTGGATAGCTTCTGCCTTAAGGCAGTTAGCAGAGCGGACAGTCAATTCCAGATCGTCAACAGGGCGCAGCAGGATCGGATCGAACTCTGGTTTCTCTTCTTTCACTTCCGGCTGACGTACATCACGTAAGTCAACGAAAGCTTCCAGTTGTTCAGCCAGAATGGTTGCCGCACGGCGGATCGCCTCTTCAGGATCGATCGTGCCATTGGTTTCCATCTCGATGACCAGCTTGTCCAGGTCGGTACGCTGTTCTACACGCGCTGCTTCAACATTGTAGGCAATACGCTCTACAGGGCTATAGCAGGCGTCAACCAACAGACGACCAATCGGGCGCTCATCTTCTTCCGAATGAATTCGGGCAGAAGCCGGCACATAACCACGACCGCGCTGAACTTTGATACGCATGCTGATAGCAGCGTTCTCATCGGTCAGGTGGCAGATAACGTGCTGCGGCTTGACGATTTCGACATCACCATCATGGGTAATGTCGGCAGCGGTCACAGGGCCAATGCCAGATTTATTCAGGGTAAGGATAACTTCATCTTTCCCTTGAACTCTCACCGCCAGCCCTTTCAGGTTGAGCAGGATCTCCAGGATATCTTCCTGTACGCCTTCTTTGGTGCTGTACTCATGTAGTACACCATCAATCTCAACCTCGGTCACCGCGCAACCCGGCATAGATGAAAGCAGAATACGGCGCAGTGCGTTGCCAAGAGTATGGCCAAAGCCACGCTCTAACGGCTCAAGGGTCACCTTGGCGTGCGTCGAACTGACTTGCTCGATATCTACCAGGCGCGGTTTTAGAAACTCTGTCACAGAACCCTGCATTGTGTCCTCTCTTTGAAACTCAAGCCTTACTTGGAGTAAAGCTCGACGATCAGGTGTTCGTTAATGTCGGCGGACAGATCGGTACGTTCAGGAATACGTTTGAACACACCTTCCATCTTCGCAGCATCAACTTCCAGCCAAGTCGGCTTTTCACGCTGCTCAGCCAGCTCCAGAGAAGCCTTAACACGAGACTGCTTTTTAGCTTTCTCGCGGATGCTGACTACGTCATTCGGAGATACCTGATAAGAAGCGATGTTAACAACGCGACCATTTACCATAACGGCTTTATGGCTAACCAGCTGACGTGATTCTGCACGAGTGGCGCCGAAGCCCATACGGTAAACTACGTTGTCCAGACGACCTTCCAGAAGGGTCAACAGGTTTTCACCGGTGTTGCCTTTCAGGCGGGTTGCTGCTTTGTAATAGTTACGGAACTGACGCTCCAGAACACCGTACATACGGCGAACTTTTTGCTTTTCACGTAACTGTACACCATAGTCAGACAGACGCGGTTTACGCGCACCGTGTTGACCAGGTGGCTGTTCAATTTTGCACTTTGAATCTATCGCGCGAACGCCAGACTTCAGGAACAGGTCTGTGCCCTCGCGGCGGCTAAGCTTGAGCTTAGGACCCAAATATCTTGCCATTTTCTTTCTCCAACAATCCGAAAAGCAGGGGCGTTACACGCGACGCTTTTTCGGTGGACGACAACCGTTATGAGGAATCGGAGTCACATCGGTAATATTAGTGATGCGGAAACCAGCCGCGTTCAGAGCGCGGATAGTAGACTCACGACCAGGACCAGGTCCTTTAACCATAACTTCCAGGTTCTTGATACCGTATTCTTTAACTGCGTCAGCACAACGCTCGGCCGCAACCTGAGCTGCAAACGGAGTTGACTTACGAGAACCACGGAAACCGGAACCACCGGCTGTTGCCCAACCCAAAGCATTACCCTGACGATCGGTAATAGTCACAATGGTGTTGTTGAAAGAAGCATGGATATGAGCCACGCCGTCAGAGACTTGTTTTCTTACACGCTTACGTGTACGAACAGGTGCCTTTGCCATTATTCAATCACCCCGATTATTTCTTGATCGGT
>NZ_JBKJYW010000399.1:0-10875 GCF_046715635.1 Serratia sp. (in: enterobacteria) | reverse complement strand
CAACTGGGGATAAGGAGCGTGCGGGTTGGCGCTGGCGGCATAATAGCTGGCAACATGTTCCATCATCACTCCTCCGGTGGTGTATCAGAAGGTGGTCGGGGTATGCGCGCTAACGATCCGGCATACGCGCGTTGAGGAATTATTGAAGCTGTGTGGCATACCAGTGTTGATCGCATAGCTCTGCCCTGCGGTCAGCAGGTAGCTTTGGCCGTTGACCGTCAGCATGATTTCCCCTTCCAGCAGCGTGCCGATCTCTTCGCCCTGATGCTTGATCTTCTCGCCGGTGGTAGTGCCCGGTTGATAGGTCTCCAGCATCATGGCCAGGCTACGGGTAGGGTTGCCGTTATGCACCAGCTTCATCGAAACGCCTTGGCTACCGATCTCGATCAGATCGTCCGGCTCGATCACCACTTTGGGTTCATCTGGCCGTTCAGGTTCAGCAAAAAATTCAGACAGCGATAGCCCATAGACCTTCAGCAGTTTCTGCAGCGTACTGATGGCAGGGCTGACTTTGTCCTGCTCAATGGTGCTGATGGCGCTGTGGGTTAATCCGGACAGTTCGGCGACCCTGCGCTGTGACAAACCCAAGTGCTGACGGATCTGCGACAGGCGCTTGCCTGGTGCCAAGCTGACTTCGCTCATAGCGGTAGTTCCTTCTGGTAGGAGCGACAGGTTGGGATCACACCCGGAGCCGGGTACCTGTCTGAGTGATATCGAAACCACATGATATCGGTAGTTGGACGGCCGTTGTAAAATATATTGCCCATGTTTCCCCCTGGTCTGGCGGAAGAAATTCTGTACCAACAAAGCGCAAACAACGCCTTTTCGCTCAATATTTTATCAATTTAGCAGTCCTTGGCGAATAATCAAACGCCATTGTAACATTTGCAAACCATTTCTGTTAAAGCTATGTTTCATATTATGGGTATTATTTTGAGCGCCAGCCTGTGGCGCACTCTACAGAGAAATCAAACCATGTGTTAAGTCAATCGGCAAGCGGATGCGAAGGCATTCCCAAGAGCACAACGGCAGGTGATGTATGCAAACCAACAGCGCAGTAGTAGAAAATTTTGCACAGCATAATGAAGAAAGGCGAAGTAGCGCGTTCCAAAGTGAGGTTGCTCACTATTTGGAACGCCATCCTGACACGCAGTATGTCGATATCCTTCTTACCGATCTCAATGGTTCCTTCCGCGGTAAACGCATTCCCGTCTCCGGGTTGAAAAAAGTTGAAAAAGGCTGCTATTTCCCCGCCTCGGTGTTCGCAATGGATATTTTGGGCAACGTGGTCGAAGAGGCCGGGTTGGGCCAGGAACTGGGCGAACCGGATCGGATCTGTATGCCCGTGCCCGGTACGCTGACGCCGTCGGCGGCGGATCCGCAACATATCGGTCAGGTGCTACTGACCATGCTGGATGAAGATGGTACTCCCTTTGACGTTGAACCCCGCAATGTGCTGAACCGAATATGGCAGGCATTGCGCCAGCGCGGACTGTTCCCGGTGGTAGCGGTAGAGCTGGAGTTTTATCTCATCGATCGACAGCGAGACTCGGCAGGTTATCTGCAGCCGCCGTGCGCACCAGGCACTCAGGAGCGCAACGTACAGAGCCAGGTCTATTCGTTGGATAACCTCAACCATTTTGCTGGGGTGCTCAACGACATCGACACGCTGGCACAGATGCAAGGGCTACCGGCGGATGGGGCGGTGGCTGAGGCTTCCCCCGGCCAGTTTGAGGTGAACCTGAATCACACCGACAACGTGCTGCAAGCCTGCGATCATGCGCTGGCTCTGAAGCGGCTGGTGCGCCAGGTGGCCGAACATCACCATATGCATGCCACCTTTATGGCGAAACCTTATGAGGATTACGCGGGAAGTGGCATGCACGTCCATCTCAGCGTGGTAGACAGCGCGGGGAAAAACCTGTTTGCCGAAGCGGATGGCGAAGACTCGGCGCTGCTTAAGCGGACATTGGCCGGGATGATCACCTTGATGCCTGCATCGATGGCGGTGCTGGCCCCCAATGTGAATGCGTTCCGCCGTTTCCAGCCGGGGATGTATGTGCCGATCCAGGCATCCTGGGGGCATAACAACCGTACCGTGGCGTTGCGTATTCCCTGTGGCGATGCGCAGAACCACCGCGTGGAGTACCGCGTTGCCGGTGCCGATGCCAACCCCTATCTGGTGGTGGCGACGATCCTGGCGGGGATGCTTTACGGGCTAGATACCGAATTGCCGCTGCCTGAGCCGGTGACGGGCAACGGTTTGGAGCAGGAGGGGCTGCCGTTCCCGATCCGCCAAAGCGATGCCCTATACGAATTTGAGCATCAGCACGAACTGACGCACTACCTCGGTGAACGCTTTTCACAGGTTTATCACGCCTGCAAAATGGGTGAACTGATGCAGTTTGAACGGTTAGTGACGGAAACCGAGATCGACTGGATGCTGAAAAATGCCTGATGTCGGGTACCCTGATGGCGAGGAAAGGCGTTTTTGCTGATTTTAAGCAAAAGAATTTGTATTAGAAGGTTTCAGGATCTTGTCTTTCTGTGATCTTATGGCAGAATACGCGAAATGCAGATAGCCGACGTTTTAACGCGTCGGTTATTTTTTTTTGCATTATGTTTTACCAACGTGCGTTTCATACATCAAGCGAGGCCGGACATCGAGCCGGATAGATAAATAGGTTCGTCGCGATCAACCAAAACTTTATGGTCGTGACTCATGAGGATAAGAAAGATGGGGCAATTTTTCACCTTGGCACCGGTGCCCGCCGGTTTCCGTTGCGGTCGCAGCGATTATGGAGCAACACAGGCTTTTGTGCCTAGTTATCCAGCTTCCCTCATCCCCCTTTTAGAATTCAGTCGCACGTTGCGAAGTTTCCCCGCAACCTTGAGTCTTGGCGTGTCTATTATCCGCAAGGCTGAAGGTAAGGGGGGGCTGCGCGATGTCCGATAACATCATCACCGCCGCACCCGCTGCCGGCCAACGCGCCCAACTGCGTAAAACACTGACTTTAGTCCCGGTCGTCATGATGGGTCTGGCCTATTTGCAGCCCATGACCATTTTTGACCCCTTCGGCATCGTCTCCGGCCTGACCGCCGGTCACGTCGCGCCTGCGTACGCCTTTGCTCTGCTGGCGATCCTGTTTACCGCCCTGAGCTATGGCAAACTGGTGAAGAAATTCCCTTCCGCCGGTTCTGCCTATACCTATGCCCAGAAAGCCATCAGCCCGCACGTCGGCTTTATGGTGGGTTGGTCATCACTGCTGGACTATCTGTTCATGCCGATGATCAACATCCTGTTGGCAAAAATTTACCTGGAAGCGATTTTCCCGGGTGTGCCTTCGTGGATCTTCGTTGCGGCCCTGGTTGCCTTGATGACGACGTTCAACCTGCGTGGCATCAAGCTGGTGGCCAACCTGAACTCCATCATCGTGGTGGTGCAGGTAGCGATCATGATCGTGTTCCTGGGCCTGGTGATTAACGGTATCTCCCACGGTGAAGGCGCCGGTACGCTGGTGAGCAGCCGTCCGTTCTGGTCTGACAACGCGCACGTGGTGCCGATGATCACCGGTGCGACCATTCTGTGCTTCTCGTTCCTCGGCTTTGACGGCATCAGCTCGTTATCCGAAGAAACCAAAGATGCAGAAAACGTGATCCCGAAAGCCATCTTCCTGACGGCCTTGATCGGCGGCGTGATCTTTATCGTGGTGTCGTACTTCGTTCAGCTGTACTTCCCGGATATCTCGCGCTTCAAAGATCCTGACGCGTCACAGCCGGAAATCATGCTGTACGTGGCTGGCAAGTTCTTCCAGTCGGTGATCCTGGTATTCTCCTGCGTAACCGTACTGGCTTCCGGTATGGCCTCTCACGCGGGTGTTTCACGCCTGATGTACGTCATGGGCCGTGATGGCGTATTCCCGGAGCGCTTCTTCGGTTACGTGCATCCAAAATGGCGTACCCCGGCGCTGAACGTGCTGCTGGTTGGCGTAATTGCGCTGTCTGCCGTTTCGTTCGATCTGGTCACCGCTACGGCACTGATCAACTTTGGCGCACTGATTGCGTTCACCTTCGTTAACCTGTCGGTGATTTCTCAGTTCTACATTCGTGAGAAACGCAACCGTACGCTGAAAGACAACGTCAACTACCTGATCCTGCCGGTGCTGGGGGCGTTAACCGTCGGTGCTCTGTGGGTCAACCTGGAAGTCAGTTCGATGACGCTGGGCCTGGTCTGGGCAGCGATCGGCCTGCTGTATCTGGCGTTTGTCACCCGCAGCTTCAGCCTGCCGGTGCCACAGGCAAGCGAAGACGTGGCTTAATCAGCTCGTCTGCCTCGCGCTATCAAAAAGGGTTCCACATGCTGGAACCCTTTTTATTACTGACAAATCTCATCCGACTCGCTTTGTAGGGGCGCCGCATGCTGCGCCCGTTCAGATAATCAATGGATGAGGGCAACAGGAGCACAGCGTTAACCCACCAACTGCTTACCGTAATCAAACAACGCCTTCAACAACGCCATCTTCTCTTTATCCCCTTCGTGCAGGTTATACAGTGACTCTAACTGCAAGATATAGCTTTGCACCCGTTCGGCACTCAACACCTCCTGACGGTGCTGCAACCAGCGGCGCTGCTCGGCGTCATCCAGCGTGTTCGGGTAGTTACGGGCACGGAAGCGGAACAGCAGCTCTTTCATCCGGCCATCGCTGAAGGTTAAATCCAGCGCCGGTAGATTCTGCGGTTTGGTTTGCTGAATGATCTTCATGGCAGCCTTGTCGGCATCGCTGAAGAAACCGTCGTACAGTTTGGCATCCACATCATCGATTGGGGTGAAAGGAGCGGCTTCGGCAAACAGGGCCACCACTTTTTCACGGATCTCTGGGTGCTGGCGCAGTACCTTCAGGTTCTCGAGACAAGCCTGGCGATCGATGCCTAGCCGGTCTGCATTTTCTGGCAGCAGCGTCTTCGCCGGAGCCAGCACCGGGCATTTATTGATATGCACCAGCTTGATTGGCACCGGGGCCTGATCGGCCGCCAATTGATCGCGGCGGGTATAGAGGCGTTCGCGCAGTTCATCGGCATTCAGCTCCAGCAGCGGGGTAATATCCCCTGCCAGATCGCACATAATCACCGCATTTTTATTGTCTGGGTGCCAGGCCAGCGGTGAAACCCAACTGGTATTACCCCGTGCCGCGCCAAACATGCCGGAAACGTGCATTAACGGCGTCATTTCCGCAACGTCGATCAGCGCATTGAGCTTGTGCTTGTTACGGTGCTGCAACAGGTAATCAAACAGCCTTGGCTGCGCCTGTTTGACCAGCTTGGCCATAGCGATGGTGGCATGCACATCGGACATCGCATCGTGAGCGTGTTCATGTTCAACGCCGTTGGCACGCGTCAGATGTTCCAAACGGAAGCTGGGGAAGCCATCTTCGTTTTCTGGCCAGTTGATGCCTTCCGGGCGCAGGGCGTAGCAGGCCCGCATTACGTCCAACAGATCCCAGCGCGAATTGCCGTTTTGCCAGCTGTAGGCGTAAGGGTCGTAGAAACTACGGTAAAAGATGTTGCGGCTGACTTCATCGTCAAAGCGGATATTGTTGTATCCCAGAATGCAGGTGCCAGGCACGCTGAACGCTTCGTGGATACGGCGGGCAAACTCGGCCTCGTTAACGCCTTTGGCCAGTGCCTCTTGTGGCGTGATGCCGGTGATCATCACCGCTTCCGGATCGGGCAGATAGTCATCGGCTGGCGCACAGTAAAACACCTGTGGTTCTTCGATAATGTTGAAATCCATATCGGTACGCACCCCGGCAAACTGCGCCGGGCGGTCCATTGACGGGCTTTTGCCGAAGGTTTCGTAGTCGTGGATGTAGAATGTGGCCGGTGCCTTGCTGCTCAAAATCGCATCTCTTGTTGGCGTAGGGAATAGCCCTATTGTAACGGCGCGATCACCGATGCCAAGTATTGGTTAATGCTTAACGCAAAATTGAGTGCTGCTACGCAGTGCGATAGAAGTTCAGCCGTTGCTGAAAGTAGCCGCGTAGATGCGTGGGGACGTGCGCTTCAGCGTTTTCCCATTCGGCGGCGTGGCCGTAGCGTTCGCTATAAATAATTCTCAGTGCCAGCAAATCGGTTTGGATCTTTTCACGCTCTTGCTGGGGTAGGCCATCCAGTGGTCGTGGCATGTCATTCTCCCTATTCGACAATGCATAATATGAGGCTGAAGAGAATTTGTCGCTACCTCATTCAGGGCAGGACGTCAGAGCGCTGGTGCCAGAGTGGAGTGATGCTTTGCTGGTTGGGTGCTCATCGCCTGTTCTTGCTGGCCATGATCGTGCTGATGATCCTGGGATTTACCATAGGTATACAGACCGCTAATCAAGGCCAACCAGAAGAGCGTGCAAATGGTTAATACTCCCAGCCAGACTTTTTGGTTGTAGCTCATGATAGCTCCTGAAAAAATGTGTTGGATAATTATGGTTAATTAAAGCAGAGATAACATCAATGCTATTTAAACAAGCGGAATAAAAGATGCGCTGAGTTGTTACTAATCGCCTGCGTGTTTTTCAGGATATTCCTTAATGGAATGTTAAGAGGATTAATTAAATCACCAGTCAATTTCTATTTACTTCTGGTTTATAAATATAGGCATACACTCCACCTCATTCAATGCAAATGTAGGTGTGTAAGATGAAAACGTTACTGTTGACTGGGGCGACCGGCTTTCTCGGTGGTGCGATGCTCGAAAAATTATTGAAAGAAAATCAAAACGTTAATTATCTGCTGTTGGTGCGTGCGGAAACAGAACAACAGGGCTTAAACCGTATTTGCACTAATATGGAAAAGTTCAATTTAGATGAAAGTATTCTGAATAAACTTACGGTGAAGAATATTTTACTGGGTGACTTAAGCGAGCCGGAATACTTCTTGTCTGACGACCGTATTAACAAGGTAACCCATGTTGTTAACTGTGCTGCGGTGGCATCATTTGGTAATAACCCGCTTATTTGGAAGGTTAACGTTGAAGGCACTCTGGCGTTTGCACAGCGAATGGCACAGGTGGTTGGATTAAAACGTTTCCTGCATGTGGGTACGGCAATGTCTTGCGCCCCCCAGGTGGGTTCGTTAGTGGCAGAAAGCGCCGAGTTTGAGGAAACAGCCGAACACTTGGTGGAGTATACTCGTTCCAAATCGACCATTGAGCAACTGATGCGGCAAACCTGCCCGCAGCTGCCGCTGGTGATCGCCCGGCCATCGATCGTGGTTGGGCATACGCAGCTGGGCTGCAAACCCTCCAGCAGCATTTTCTGGGTGTTCAGCATGGCGTTGATGCTGCGTAAGTTTATGTGCTCGCTGCAAGATAGTATCGATGTGATCCCGGTGGACTATTGCGCCGATGCGTTAGTGATGCTGCTCAACCGCGACAGGTTGGATAACGATGTTTACCATATCTCGGCGGGTGAGGAGAGCAGCGTCAGTTTTGCGGATATCGATCATGCTATCGCCGCCGCGCTGGAAGAGCCGCCGGTGGGCGATCGCTATGCGCAGGTCAGCTACGAAGCCCTGTTGCAAATGCGCAGACAGCTGAAAGATATCTTCGGGCCGTGCAATGAGCGCCTGATGCTGAAAGCGATGCGCCTGTACGGCTCCTTTGCCATGTTGAACGTGCGCTTTAGCAACGAAAAAATCCTCAAGCTGGGCATGCCTAAACCGCCTCGCTTTACCGATTATATTGGCCGCTGTGTGCAATCGACCCGTGGGTTGTCGATACCGCAGCAAATGGCGGTGGATTTTAAATAGCGTCTAGGTGGTTCTGGTTCATTACGTAGGGGCGCACATGTGCGCCCGAGCCCAGGATCTTACCAGGAGGAGGAAGACCAGAATACTCGCCCCAGCACCACCAGTTGCTCTTTGCGCTGCGGATAGCTGAGTAGTTCATCCTGGTACTCTTCCCGGTTCAGGGAGCGGATGACCACGCCACCATCGGGCTGCTCAATCAGGATCTTGACCCGTAACAGATTGCCATGGCGGATCGCATAGGTTTTCCCTTCGCGGATGCGAGTATCGACGGTATTGATACCCACTACATCGCCATCCTGCAGCCGGGGTTCCATGCTGGAGCCGGAGATGCGGATAATGCGTGCCGCATTTACCGGCACCCCCATCTTGTGCAGATAGTAGCGGCGGAAGATCAGCGAGAACTCCTCGCTATCGACAATTTCGTAGCAGCCGTCACCGGCGGAGAAATCGATATCCAGCAAGGGGATCTCCACAAACTCTTCCTTGTCCTGCTCGGTATCTTCCCATACCACGGGTTTGAGCCGTGCCGGTTGGAAATCCGATTCGGCCGCCACGTTGGCAAACGGCTGTTCCAGCGCCTTCTCATGGAATACATCGAACCAGCCTTTGGGCAAGCCGAGTTTGGCCTCAATGCGTCTGGCGAGATTGTCGCCCAGGTTGCGGGAGGATTTTTCACCGGTGATCTGGCTCAGCGTTGGCGCAGAAGATCCCACCAGTATGGCGAACTCATTCTGGTTGGTGCCTTGCCGGGCGAAACGTGCCATCAGATCGCGCAGGTTGTTGCGCCTGATTTCTTTGGTTTCCATGCGCCGATGATCTCACTCTTTAGCAAAAAGGTAAATCCTCCGCCGCTAAAATCTTTAGCGCAAACTTAAACCTCCCCCTAACCAGGAAGCCTCTTTCAACAGCTAGTGTTGTACGCCAGCCGGGTTCTTCCACTAAAATAAGGGTTTTACAGCAGGGTCGGTGGGGACAAGCGTGCGTCTGGATAGAAAAATCTCTTCTTTTGAACATCTGATCTACCGTAATTACCGTATCGTCCACGGGGTACGCATCGGGTTGGCCTTTATCCTGACCTTTCTGTTAATCCGTCTGCTGGCGGTGCCGGAAGGTACCTGGCCGTTGATCACGCTGATAGTGGTAATGGGGCCGATCTCTTTTTGGGGTAACGTGCTGCAACGGGCGCTGGAACGTATTGCCGGTACGGTGTTCGGCGCAGCCTCTGGCCTGATTGCGCTCTACCTGGAGCTGTATTCGCTGCCGGTGATGCTGGCCTGGTGTGGGGTGGTGATGTTTGCCTGTGGTTATCTGACGCTGGGCAAACGACCCTATATGGCGTTGCTGGTGGGCATTACGCTGGCGGTGGTCATCGGTGCCGGGGCTGGCGATATATCTATCGCACTGTGGCGCAGTGGTGATGTGATTTTTGGTTCGTTGCTGGCGCTACTGTTTACCAGCATCTACCCGCAGCGAGCTTATGTGTTGTGGCGAATGAAAATGGCGGATTGCTTGGAGACGGTTGGGAAGATCTACGGCGCTTATCTTTCACCCAACATGATTGAGCGGCCCCGGTTGGAGCCTCGGCTCAAAAACTTGTTGGGCGATGTGGTAAAGCTACGCGCACTGATCGCCCCCGCCAGCAAAGAGACTCATATCGCCAAACCGGTCTTTGAAGCGGTACAGACCCTGAGCCGTAACCTGGTGTGTACGTTGGAACTGCTGGCCGATGCTTACTGGGCCTCGCGTGAAACCCACTTTATTATGCTGAATGCCAAAACGTTGCGCAGCTCACAGCTATTGACGCAACGTGCTATCGAATCCTTGTCCACCATCATGCGGGATGGCGAACCCCTGCATGCGCAGGCTATTGCCGGGGAACTGGGCGATATCTCCGCAGAGCTGAAGGCACTAATGCAAGAGGCCAGTGCCGCACAACTCAGCGAAGCACCTATCTATGGTTATGTCTGGCTGAGTATGGAACTGGCGCAACAGTTGGAAGAACTGGGCGATCTGCTCAAGGTCTGTACGGCCAACGGTCGGGAATAGTGGATCAGATCATGAAGCAGGCGCATCAGGATAGGGTCAAGACGCTAAAGTGGGTAAGATAGGGCAATGACAGTTGTGTCTGACGGCCACAACCCTGTATCTTGGTATCATTGTGGCCGTAAGCAAATGAATCTGTGTATTACTAAAGCAAGGGTATAAAGATGGATAATGCAAATAAGCCGAGTTTCCAGGACGTTCTGGAGTTTGTGCGTATCTTCCGCCGTAAAAACAAGCTACAGCGTGAAATTGTCGACAACGAAAAGAAAATTCGTGACAACCAGAAGCGTGTGCTGCTGCTCGACAACCTGAGCGAGTACATCAAACCGGGCATGAGCATTGAAGACATTCAGGGCATCATCGCCAACATGCGCGGTGACTATGAAGATCGCGTTGATGATTACATCATCAAAAATGCCGATCTGTCGAAAGAACGCCGCGACCTGTCCAAAAAGCTGAAAGCGATGGGCGAAGTAAAGTAATTCGCGTCAAGCAGGGCTGGGGATCTCCCAGCCCTGCTTCTTTTCAGGGGCGCAGCGCCCGGAACGACCATCAAGAATAACGATATTCTACCGTGCTATAGCAAATCTGCTTAAAGCCGCTACGCTAATGTTATAAATAGACTTTGGCCAATCGCTTTCAAGTTGTCGCTTGAAGGACGACGGGTATAAATTTCTTCGCCAGCAGAGGCTGTCATCGATGGCAGAACCGCAACTCAGCACCTTTCTCAACTTGGACGAGACGCTCCATCCTCCCCGTATCTTGGCATCTGGGGATTGGGTGTTGGCACATTACCGCCTGTTGGAACCCGCCGTTGGGCAATTGCAAGCCCGCTTGCCGGCCGATGTGGTGTTCGATCTCAGCCAACTGGGCAGCCTGGATACGGCAGGTGCCACCTTGCTGGTCAATCTGCTGGGTGACCAACGGATATCCGATCTCAAACAGTTAGCCCCTACGCTCCCAGTGGAACGCCGCGTGCTGCTGGAAACCGTTGGCCGTGCTTTGCAAGGATTTACGCCACCACCGGCAGAAAAA
>NZ_JBKJYW010000398.1:0-4636 GCF_046715635.1 Serratia sp. (in: enterobacteria) | reverse complement strand
GCCAGCAGGTGGGTTTTGTGTTTCAGAGCTTCAACCTGTTTCCCCACCGTTCGGTGCTGGAAAACATCATCGAAGGACCGGTGATCGTTAAAGGAGAGGCCAAGGCCAGCGCTGAAAAGCTGGCGCGTGTCCTGTTGGCAAAAGTGGGGTTGAGCGGTAAAGAGCAGGCTTACCCTAAACGTTTGTCCGGCGGTCAGCAGCAGCGCGTAGCGATTGCCAGGGCGTTAGCGATGCAGCCCGAGGTCATTTTGTTTGATGAACCGACCTCTGCGCTGGATCCTGAACTGGTTGGTGAAGTGCTCAATACCATTCGCGCCTTGGCAGAAGAGAAACGCACCATGGTGATCGTCACCCACGAGATGAGCTTTGCCCGTGACGTGGCCGATCGCGCCATTTTTATGGATCATGGCCGCATTGTTGAACAGGGGCCAGCAAAGGCGTTGTTCGCCAACCCGCAGCATCAGCGCACCAAGCAGTTTCTGGATAAGTTTCTCAATCAGTAATCCTGTCAGGGGGCGATGCCCCCTTAACCTCGTTATCCTGCCTTTAACAACTCATTACGCGCTGCGGCGGCGAGAAATGCACTGCGGCTGCCATAGCCCGGATGCTGCTGCACCAGCGAATCAATACGGTTGAGCAGCCTGTGGGGCAACGTGATATTGATGCGTTCTGCCCGGCCATCGAACTTGTCCATATTGATATCCACCAGCAACCACTGGCCGCCGTTGAGGGCGTCGTTGCCCTGAGCCAGATGGAAGGACATCGCCTGCGGGCGTGGAATGGCCTGATTCTCTTCACTCAATACTTCAAAGTGGGCATCCAGAGCGCTTTTGGCGTCATGGAAGGTTTGATCGAGACTGTCTCCGGCAAAGTAGCAGCCTGGCACATCGGGAAAAAAGCCGCTGGCGCTGCCATCCGGATCTACATGTATATAAGCGGGATAAAACATAGTGTTACCTCGTCGTGGCGAAATGGTCTAGGAATTAAGCAACCCTGCATCCTTGATGATTTGCCGCAGCGTTCCCAATTTCACCTCCTTATTGGGATGGGGCTCGGTGATCACCAACGATGAGTTGGGGTGTTTGAATGGATGGTGGCTGCCTTTGATCCGTTGTAAAACCCAGTCATGGCTTTCGAGTCGTTTAATCAGTTCTGAACTTTTCACCTATTCATTCCATACAATACACACCATACACATTAATTGGCAAGGTGATGAATACGGTATCGGCTGATTTTTATGCAGGCAATAAAAAACCCCGCGTCAATGCGGGGTTTGCGAACAGGCTAGCAATAGGGCGGCCATCTTCATTTTGCTGGGGTGATTTGGATGTTCGTGGCTACTCAACAGAACCTATTCATTAAAGGCAGGAGAGAATTCGCAGACCACTTCCTTAACGCTGCTAATCTTGCCAATGCCGCCTGCGGCGCCAGACACCGTGATCACGCCATATTGGTGATCTCCGTCTAACATACCTGTCTTGATGATGCCCACTTCGCTCTCGCCGCGTCCCGCGCGGATACTCTCGGTAGCGATGACGCGAATATATCCCGCCGGGGTATTAATTTCGACCAACTCCTCAGACTGAACGTCGACAATCGCTTGTTTGGTATTGAGGCTGGCAGGGGATTCAAACGTGGTGATAAAGCGTGTGCCGACATAGATCCCGGCAGCTCCCATTGCCATAGCCGCCTTTGCGGTTTTCAGGTTATAGATGCCTCCGGCGGCAATCACCGGGATTTTGACCACATCGGTGACCTGGGGCAGCAAAACCAGGGTGCTGATACGGTGTTCACTCAAGTGTCCTCCAGCCTCATGTCCGGTGACAATGATTGCATCTACCCCGATGTTTTCCGCCATGATGGAGTTCTCCACCGTCGGTGAGATTTCGCGGTGAATAACGATAACCCCGGCCTCTTTCAGCCTGCGGATGTACGCTTCACCTTTGGTAATATCCTTCCCACTGGTTATGACGATGTTAATTTTTTCCTGCAGGATGACCTCCAGTAACGGTTCGGCATATTTAAAACTGATATCGACTCCTTCGATGGGGAGGAGGTAATTAACGGCAAAGGGTTTATCCGTTAAGCTTCTGGTTTTCCTTATTTCCTGGCGGAAAGCGTCTACGGTCGCAACGATTCCGCCATTGGCAAACTGGCGTCCGGCATTCGGGCCTAAGACTCCCAGCCCTCCAGCGTTGGATACCGCAGCGGCCAGTTCGGCGGAGTTCAGCCACACCATGGAGGCTTGGATAACCGGCGTATCGATAGCCAATAAACTCTGTAATTTCATGATGCTATTCCTTATTAAAGTATTGCGTAGGACGATCTTTACCATTTATGTAATGATCGTTATTTAATAACCATACGCGCAGAGTGGCGATGGTGCAACAACATTTTGTAATGATCATTATTTTAATTGACGGGATGGCATATACGGGGGGACTATTTTATAGTGATCGTTACATAAATGGTGTGGCCAAGGCCCAGGAGACCTATACATGAGAAAGGACCTACCGGAGCGGCCTGCACGTGGCAGGCCTAAAAAACTCGATCGTGACGATGTGTTGGAAAAGGCTATGGGGTTGTTCTGGCGCTTTGGCTATGAACCCACGTCGATGTCTGAACTGATTGAGGAAACAGGAACCAAACCTTCTTCGCTGTACGCTGAGTTTGGCAGCAAAGAAGGCTTATTCTGTGCGGCGGTGGAAAAGTATCTGACCATTTACGGCCAAGCCAGAGATGTGATCCTTGAACAGGACGATCTCCCTTTGCCACAGGTGATTCAGCAGTTGCTGCGTACTTGCGTTGATTGGTTTACTGATACAGCGACTCCGGCCGGCTGTTTTATGGTTGTTGCTACTTTTGGGATGTCTGCCGCAGATGAGGCGTTATTTAACCAGCTAAGTCAGCCACGAAATTCCGCAGAGAAAAAGATTGTCGAGTGCCTGGAGCTGCGCACTCGCCAGGGAGAACTGCCGGAAAACACCAATTGTGCTCTGCTGGGTAAGTACATTGCCAATATCATTCAGGGCATGTCGGTGCAAGCCCGCAATGGCGCAACCCGAGAAGAGCTCTCTGGGTTGGTGGATATCTTTATGCATCAATGGCAAGCGATTTCCACATCCTGTCGGCTTTAGCTGTGTTACGCCCCAGACAATAAAAAACCCCGCGTTGCTGCGGGGTTGGCGGCGTCACTCGAATTTGTCGATTAACCGATCGTCATCAGGCTGGCGTTACCCCCGGCGGCGGCGGTGTTGACGCTTAACGAACGTTCGATCAACAGGCGTTCCAGCAGGATGTTGGTTTCACCGCGGGCGAAACCCTGCACCGAGACAATGGCACCGCTGCGTTGCGCGATTTGCTCACACAGGGTACGCAACTGATCGGCGTCGCCGTGATAGATAGCCGCATCAAACTCTACCTTATCCTGCGCCCAATCTTTGGTGAAACCGATCCGTGCCTGAACTGCGGCTGGCAAGCTGCGATACAGCGTGCGCTGCAATTCCGCTTCCGGCCACAGCGCCTGGCAGCCAACCGCCAGCACGGCGGCCAGTTGGTTCAGCGCATCGGCGTTGTTGTCCGCCAGGCACAGCACGCGTTCACGTGGCAGTAGGGCGTAAGTGTTGCGTTCCCCAGTTGGGCCTGGCAGTGGGCGTACGGTGCCACCCTGGCCCAGTTCAGCGTATTGCTGCGCCAGGACGGCCAGCTCGCGATGGTTCTCCGCCACGGCCCACTGTTCCAGAGCCTGGTGCGGTGCGAGCAGCGCAGGGCGCACGCTGGCCTCCAGAGGACGCTCGTTATCCTGGCGATTCAGCGTGCGCTGCACGGCATCCTGTGGGCGGCTGGCTAGCAGGCGGTACAGATAGAGTGGTCCACCGGCTTTCGGCCCGGTGCCGGACAGGCCCTCGCCGCCAAACGGCTGCACGCCTACCACCGCACCCACCATATTGCGGTTAACATACAGGTTACCGACCTTGGCGTGGTCGGTCACTCTGGCGATGGTTTCATCGATACGCGTATGGATCCCCAGCGTCAGGCCATAGCCTGAGGCATTGATCTGATCGACTAATGCGCCCAGGCCAGCACGCTGGAAACGAACTACGTGCAGCACGGGGCCAAAGATCTCTTTTTGCAGCTCGTCAAAGCTTTCCAGTTCGATCAGCGTTGGTTTCACGAAGGTGCCACGTGCCCACTCTTTCTCATCATCCCCCAGGCTTTTTGCCGCCTGATAAACCTTGCGGCCTTTAGCGCGCATGGCCTGGATATGACGTTCAATACCGGTTTTGGCTTCGGCGTCGATCACCGGGCCAATGTCGGTAGACAGGCGTTCCGGGTTACCCATCCGGCATTCGGCCATCGCTCCGCGCAGCATTTTCAGAGTGTGTTCTGCCACATCTTCCTGCACACACAGGATGCGCAGAGCAGAGCAACGCTGCCCGGCACTGTCGAAGGCGGAGGCCACGACGTCGGTCACCACCTGTTCGGTCAGGGCGGAAGAGTCGACGATCATCGCATTCAAACCGCCGGTTTCGGCAATCAACGGCGTCGGGCGGCCTTGAGGATCAAGGCGGCCTGCGATGTTGCGTTGCAGAATGCCCGCAACGTCGGTAGAGCCGGTGAACATCACGCCGCGTAC
>NZ_JBKJYW010000397.1:0-12896 GCF_046715635.1 Serratia sp. (in: enterobacteria) | reverse complement strand
ATACCCAGTTGCCGCAGCTTATCGCGTAGCGCCTGCCAGAACGGTTCCACCTGTTGGTGGCTAACGCCGTACATCGGTAAAGAGACTATCGCCATGGAAGTTACCCCGCAGAAGATGAGACAGTCAGACGTTGCTGGCGCCAGGCGGTGAGGTAGCGTACCCAGCGTTCGAACAGCATGTCGGTAATGATGGCCAACAGCGCTACCACTACCGCCCCCTGGATCACATACGCCGTATTGAAGCCGCTCAGGCCAATGATGATCGGCGTTCCCAGCGTTTTGGTGCCGACCGTCGAGGCTATCGCCGCCGTGCCGATATTGATAATCACCGAAGTGCGGATCCCCGCGACGATCACCGGGGCCGCCAACGGCAGCTCAACGCGCCACAAAATTTGCCAGCGACTCATCCCCACCCCTTGAGCCACTTCACGCGTGCCCGCCGGGACCGACTCGATTCCGGTCAAGGTGCCTTGCAGGATCGGTAATAAACCATACAGCACCAACGCAATAATCGCTGGCTGCTCACTAAAGCCCATTACCGGTACCGCCACGGCCAATACCGCAACCGGTGGAAAAGTCTGCCCAACGGCAACCACGGTTTCCACCAATGAGCGAAACTCTCTCCCGGCGCCGCGCGTCACCGCAATGCCAGCAGTAACGCCAATCATTACCGCAATCAGGCTCGATACGGCCACCAGCGATAAGTGCGCAACAACCAGCGAGAAAAAGCTGTCCTGCTGATACACTGGCCGATCCAACTGTGGGAACCAAGCGGCAAACAGGCCGTACAGATGGTTCATGCCGAAGACCAACGCCACTAGCAGAGCAAAAGTCCACGGCAGCGGATCGCGCCACCAGCGCGTGATGTTCATGATAGCGCCTTGTGTGTAATCAAATCGCTGAAATGCAAAACGCCAAGCGCTTGCCCCTGTTCGTCAACCACCGGCAAACGTTCGCTGCCTCGGGCAACAAACACCGACAGCGCCTCACGCAGGCTCATCATGGCCTGGATCGGTTCCCCTTCCGCCTCGCCCGGCCGCACCCTTTCGGCTACCGTGCCCAATGCCAGCAGCTTGATCCCCCGATCGCTGCGGCCAAAGAAATCACGCACAAAATCATTCACCGGGTTGGTCAGCAGATCCAACGGAGTGCCCTGCTGCACCACTCGCCCCTGATCGAGCAGCACGATCCGATCGGCCAGGCCCAGCGCCTCATCGATATCGTGCGTCACCAGCACGATAGTGCGGCCAGAAAGTTGATGAATGCGGGCAATCTCAGCCTGTAGCGAGGCTCGAGTCACCGGATCGAGCGCCCCAAAGGGTTCGTCCATCAGCAACACCTCGGGATCGGCGGCCAGCGCCCGTGCCACTCCAACCCGCTGCTGTTGCCCGCCGGAAAGCTGATGTGGATAGCGGCGGCGGAACAGCTCCGGCTCCAGTTGCAGCAGTTCCATCAGCTCAGTCACCCGATCGCGGATCCGTGCCCGTGGCCACTTCAGCAACTGCGGCACCGTGGCGATATTCTCTTCCACCGTCCAATGAGGGAACAGGCCGATCGACTGGATGGCATAGCCCATACGGCGGCGCAAATCCTGCGGCTTGAACTTATGGATCTCCTCACCGGCAAACCTGATCTTGCCTTCATCATGCTCGATCAGGCGGTTGATCATCTTCAAAGTGGTGGATTTGCCAGAGCCGGAAGTGCCGATCAGCACGGTAAACTCCCCTTCCGCCATGCTCAGCGAGAGATCGTCCACCGCCGGTTTACCCTGAAAAATCTTGCTTACCCGGTCAAAGTCAATCATCTGGCAGTCACTTCCAACATTGAAATTATGAATTTAAACAGCGAATCGACGATCACTGCCATAGCGATCACCGGGATCACCCCGAGCAGCACCAAATCCAGCGCGCTGCTGAGCAATCCTTGAAATACAATCGCACCAAAACCTCCGGCACCGATCAGCGCGGCCACCACGGCCATTCCCACAGTTTGCACCGCCAGGATCCGCACGCCGGTCAGGAACAGCGGCAATGCCAGTGGCAGCTGTACGCCAAAGAAGATCTGCCCGCGCGTCATTCCCATGCCGCTAGCGGACTCAATCACGCTGGCGGGCACACTTTGCAAACCGGCAACCACGCTGCGCACCAGCGGCAACAGGGCATAGAGCACCAACGCCACAATCGCCGGAGCCATGCCGATACCGCTGATACCCAAGTTAGCCAGCCAAGGTAGCGCTGCTGCCAGCCCGGCCAACGGGGCGATCAACAGACCAAACAACGCAATGGAAGGTACGGTCTGGATGATATTCAGCGTAGAAAAGATCGGGGCCTGCCAGCGGGTTGAGCGAAAACAGAGCACACCTAAAGGCACACCAATCAGCAGAGCCGGAACCAAGGTCGCCAGCAAGATAGTCAGATGCTGTAGCAACGCGGCGTCAAACACCTCTTGCCGGTTGTGGTACTCCTTCAGCAGGGAAAGCTGGTCCAACTGATGGGTAAACAGCAACAGCGCGGCAGGTAGCATCACCAAGACGTTACCCAGAATGCGCCACAGGTGCGAGGGGGTGATCCGCGTCATGGCATCTGCGGCGATCAGGCCGCTCAATGCTGCCATCAGCGCACAACCGCTGCTCCAGGAAGTACGCGCCAACGGCGAGCCCTGCAATGCCAGTTGTTGCGCGGTATAGCCGCTCAACCAAAAAATCATCGCCAAGAGAACAGCGGCAACGCACGCGGTCAGCCGCGCCCGATTGCGCGTAGGGGTCAACAGGCTGAGCACGGCCAATGCCAGCAGCGGCAGCAGCAGCCACAGCGCTGGGCCATGCAACAATGAAATCAGAGAGATACTCTTGCCAGACAGTAGGCGATTAGGGGCATAACTGAGGAACGGCAGGCCAAAGGCCGCAAGCAGCAGCAAAATAAGCAAAGTCAGTAATACGCGGTTTTTCAAAAAAATAATCAAAATCACTCCCAGGGTCTAATTAGCCAGTTAAGCGCAGAATGCATAGCTACGCGTAAGCTGACGTCCCCTCACCCTAACCCTCTACCAAAGGAGAGGGGATTGAACGTGCCACAAATGGGCTTCAGCACCTAACCCCAACGCCGCATCCGTTCCATCTCCTGCGGGGAGGGGATTAAACGTTCTAAAGATTGAATCCTGCCCTTAATGGCTGCTCCGTATCAGCCCCCTCTCCCTGTGGGAGAGGGGGGCTGAACATGCCACAAATGGGCCAGCACCTAACCCCAACGCCGCATCCGTTCCATCTCTTGCGGGGAGGGGATTAAACGTTCTAAAGATTGAATCCTGCCCTTAATGGCTGCTCCGTATCAGCTCCCTCTCCCTGTGGGAGAGGGTTGGGGTGAGGGGCAATATCAGATTCAGTCATCGAATCAAGGTTACTTAATTAACCCTTTCTGTTTCAGGTAATTGACCGCCACCTGTTTGGCATCCTGGCCTTCTACGGCGATCTGCGCATTCAGCTGCTGTAAGGTTGGGCCGTCGAGCGTGGCGAATACCGGCTTGAGCAGCTCGGCGATATTGGCGTGCTGCTGCAATGTTGCTTCACGGATGATCGGAGCTGGCGCGTAGATCGGCTGTACGCCCTGCGGATCTTCCAACGTTTGCAGGCCCAGCGCGGCTACAGGGCCATCGGTGCCATAGGCCATCGCCGCATTCACCCCAGAGGTTTGTTCCGCCGCCGCCTTGATGGTCACCGCCGTATCGCCGCCAGCCAGTGACAGCAACTGATCCTGATTAAGCTTGAAGCCATAAGCATTCTGGAAGGCCGGTAGTGCGTCCGGGCGTTCGATAAACTCTGCCGATGCCGCCAGTTTGAACTTACCACCTTCGTTGATCCACTTGGCCAGATCTGCCAGGGTTTTCAGATGGTTGGCCTGCGCCACGTCCTGGCGAACGGCGATCGTCCAGGTGTTGTTAGCCGGGGCGGCATCCAGCCAGACGATCTTGTTCTGGTCATAGTCGAGCTTCTTCACTTTCTCGAACCCGGCCTGAGCGTTTTTCCACGCCGGATCTTTTTCATCGGAGAAGAAAAAAGCCCCGTTACCGGTGTATTCCGGGTAGATATCAATCTCGCCGGAAGTGATGGCGCCACGCAGTACCTTGGTGGTGCCTAGCTGCAGTTTGTTGGTGGTTTTGATGCCGTTGGCTTCCAGCACCTGCACAATGATGTTGCCAAGTAGCGAGCCTTCGGTATCAATTTTAGAACCCACGCGTACCGTATCGGCCGCCTGTGCAACACCGCAGGCTCCCGCCAGAACGGTCAAAGCCAATGCCAAAAAACGTGCGCGTAATGGGGTAATAGCCATGCTTTATCCTCTTTGATGATGCTTTCCGGCTATTTCGCCAGATCGATTGGAAAATCCTGCGCGGTATGGGTCCAGCCTATCACATGCTGCTTCTCGACTCTCTCCTGTTCAAACGGGTGTACTTCAACGGCAATCGGCGTCACGGCATGATCGACAAACCAGTTGCCATAGCCCTGCACTACAAACCCCTGGCTGCGTTGCCGGTAAGCTTGCTGCTCTGCCAGATAGACCTTTCGCAGCCCATACCAAGGCAAACCGGGTAAATCATGATGCACTAAATGATAGTTCAGATTGAGAAACAGCAGCCGCCACGGCCAAGATGCCTCATTAATAATAGAACGTGCCTGCGGAGCGTCCACCGCACGATGCTCATAAAATGAACGGATCTTGGTCAACCCCAGCGCCGGGTAGCTCACCGCCAGCAGATAAAATGCAGCAGAAATGCCCTGAGTTTGCAGCCAGGCCAGCAGCGCCACCAGCAGCACACCCTGTACCAGCCACATCGCCAAGGTTCGCAGATCTCCGGCCAGAATGGCTTTCAATGCATTGAACAGGGTAGCGATAATATCTAATGCCGGGCCAAGCGTGACTCGCCCAATCAGGGTATTACGCACCTTGGCCAACAGAGGTAGCAAAACAGGAAAACGCTGCCACTGCGCCCGACTGAAATAGTAGCTTTCCGGATCTTCGGCAGGTTGGGTCAGGTGATTATCTCGGTGATGTTTAATATGGCTGTCGCGGTACAGGCCGTAGGGATACCACACCGCCAGGGGCAGCAGGCCGAACAGTTGGTTGAGCCGTGGCCAACGGGTGGGATGGCCGTGGATCAGCTCATGCTGCAACGAGAGATACCAACTGGTCGCCACCGTCAGCAACGGCGCCCCCAGCCAAGGCCCAAGCTGCTGCCAGTTAAGCACCACACCAAACCAACTACCGTAAACCAGCAGCATAATGCCCCAGGTCGGCAGTTCCACCCGCCAGACCCATTGCCGGTTAAGCTGTTGGATCCAGGCACGTTGTTCGTCGTGCAGATAGTGGTTATGGGGTTTGTCTGAGGGCATTTTCTGGCTCGCTGAGGCTATTTTTATCAGTATCGGCGAAGCGGATCGGCGCTCAAAATAACAAAAGTGGTAAAGCAAAGTTAAAAATCAGCATCATGACGTTAGCTGCATGGATGACGATCCTGGCAGGCAAGAACAGACCATGCGTTAGACTGCCCTGCCTTGCCAACCTTCAGAGTCATTCCCCCGTAACGGCATAAACTTGCAATTTATGCGCGAACTCAACCGCCTGGGCCTGACCAGCGCGATTGATGCAGGCGGCGGTTTCCAGAACTATCCCGAGGACTATCAGGTCATCGCGGAACTGCATGATAAACAACAGCTGACCCTGCGTATCGCCTACAACCTGTTTACCCAACGGCCAAAGCAGGAGTTGGAAGACTTCCAGCTGTGGACGGATATGCTCAAACCCGGGCAGGGAACGGACTTTTACCGCCATAACGGCGCGGGTGAAATGCTGGTGTTTTCGGCGGCCGACTTCGAAGACTTTCTGCAACCTCGCCCGGATTTGCCTGAAGGCACCGAGGATGAGCTGGAACGCGTGGTGCGCCATCTGGTGGAACACCGCTGGCCGTTCCGTCTGCATGCCACTTACGATGAATCGATCGGCCGGATGCTGAACGTGTTTGAGAAGGTTAACCGCGAGATCCCCTTTGCCGGTCTGCACTGGATTTTTGACCATGCAGAAACCATCTCTGAACGAAATATCGAGCGGGTGAAGGCCCTCGGGGGCGGCATTGCCGTACAGCACCGCATGGCGTTTCAAGGGGAATACTTTGCCGAGCGCTATGGCATCGAAGCCACCAAACAGACGCCTCCGGTAGCTAAAATGCTGGCGGCTGAACTGCCGGTTGGATTAGGCACCGACGCCACCCGCGTCGCCAGTTACAACCCTTGGACAGCGCTGTACTGGCTGGTTTCTGGCCGCACGGTCGGCGGTATGGCAATGTATGACGACCAGGCTCGTCTGGATCGTGAAACGGCATTAATGCTTTGGACACAGGGCAGTGCCTGGTTCTCTACCGAACAAGGGAAAAAGGGCCAGATCAAGGTGGGACAACTGGCGGATATGGCCGTGCTGTCACAGGATTACTTCAGCGTACCGGAGGAGCAGATCAAGGGTATTGAGTCGGTCATGACCGTAGTGGATGGCAAAGTTGTCTATGCTGCGGGCAGTTTCTCGCCGTTCTCTCCTCCGCCGTTACCGGTATTGCCTGAGTGGTCACCGGTGGTCAATGTACCGGGGCATTATCGCTCAGCACCGCCCGCAACCACCAGCAAGGTAGATGCATTAAGCCAGCCACACCAGTGTTGCGGCCCTTGTGGCGTTCATGCTCACCAGCATGACATCGCCCGCCGTTCCAGCATTCCCATCTCCAACGAGAATGCCTTCTGGGGCGCATTCGGCTGTTCTTGCTTTGCGTTTTAACCGTTCAAGGGCCTTGTATGTTGCCTAGTGGGTGCAGCATGCAAGGCCCTACGGGATAGCACAGTTAGCAGCCTCCCGGTAACAGGGTCAATCGCGGTTGATATCCAACCAGCGGCGCTGTTCGGCGGAGGCAGCAATCGCATCCAGCACGCAGGACACCTTCCAGCCTTCCTCAAAATCTGGCCACATTCGATCACCCGCGGCAATGCCATTGACCAGATCGCGGATCTCCACCGTTTTCTGATCGTTAAAACCGATGCCATGCCCGGCGCTGATGCAGAATGCGGCGTAATCCGGATGCTTTGGCCCTACCATGATGGTTTTGAAGCCCTGCCGCTCAGCCGGTTCATCATGGCGATACAGTTTCAGTTCGGCCATGCGTTCTTGAGTGAAACTCAGGGTGCCCTTGGTGCCGGTCACCACATAGGTCAGACCCATTTTGCGCCCGCAGGCAATGCGTGAGGTTTCTATGGTGCCCATTGCGCCATTGGCAAAACGCACCAGCGCGCTGGCCTGATCTTCGTTTTCGACTTCGCACATCTTGGCCGGGTTGTTCGGATCGGGCCGCTGTTTGATCAGGGTTTGCATATCGCCCGATACCGCGACAATATCCCCCACCAGATAATGCGCCATGTTCACGATATGCGCCGCCAGATCGCCCAGTGCTCCCAGCCCGGCGGTGGCTTTGCGGCAGTGCCAGTCGATCGGCGTACGCGGGTCGGCCAGATAATCTTCATTGTGGGTCCCGTAGAAATGCACCACCTCGCCAATTTCACCGTTGGCGATGATTTCCCGTGCCAGTTGGCTGGTCGGGTTTTTCATATAGTTGAACCCCACCAGAGTTTTGACCCCTTTGGCCCGCGCGGCCTGCACCATCTCGGCGGCGTCTTGCGCATTCAGCGCCAGCGGCTTCTCGGAATAAACATGCTTGCCCTGTGCAATTGCCGCCAGAGCCATCTCTTTATGCAGGAAGTTCGGGGCGCAGATATCCACCACGTCTATGGCAGGATCGGCCACCAGTTCGTGCCAGTCGCCGGTTGAACGCATGAAGCCAAACTCCGCCGCCCGCTGCGCTGCCAGCTCGGGTGTCACTTCCGCCAGCATCTCTAACACCAACTCCCCTTTCAGCGGGAATACCGTGCCGGCCTGTGCATAGGCGATAGCATGGCAGCGGCCAATATAGCCGGTACCGATCAATCCAACGCGCACCTGTTTCATCGTTTTCTCCCTTGCCTATTTTTTTGGAAAATAAAAATCATTATGTATTTATATGAAATTTAAATTTCATTAACAAGCCGATAATCAACTTTGCCACGGATCCGTGACTGCCCTCATATAACGCGGTGGATAAAGAACACAAGGTAAGCAAAATAGTGGGAAGGTACGGCTGGCATTAAGCTAAACCACGCTGCTATCATAAAGCCGAGCGTGTGGCCTTGATGCCACACTTTCGCCCCCTCAACAGAAGACTCCTCATGCCGCCGAAAATCTTGCTCAGTGCCTGCCTGGCCGGTTTCAACGTCCGTTATAACGCCTCCAGCAAAACCGTTATCGATACTACCTTACAGCAGTGGCAAAAGGAGGGACGATTAGTGGTGTGCTGCCCCGAATTGGCCGCCGGTTTCTCTACGCCGCGCCCACCAGCAGAGATTGCGGCCGCAGCTAATGGCGCAGAGGTGATAGCCAACCAGGCCAGAGTGATCGACGCGCAAGGGAACGACCTCACCGACCAGTATCTGCTGGGTGCCCATCTGGCGCTGGATACCGCCCGCCTGCATGGCTGCCGCTTTGCCCTATTGAGCGATCGCAGCCCTTCCTGCGGGAGCCAGACCATCTACAACGGCGCATTCAACGGCCAAACCCAGCCCGGTAGCGGCGTCACCGCTGAGCTACTACGCCAACATGGCATCGAAGTGTTTTCCGAGCATCAGGTCGAGGCGTTGATCGAGCGTGTCCGGCTAGTTGAGCTTGGCCAGGCGATCCGCTAGCCGCTGACGCAGATGGGCAATGCCCTGCGGGTGCAGCACGAATTCATCCGCAGGCATCATTTGCCAGCACTGCCCTTCATTGCCAAAGCGGATCGCCGCAATCTGTGCGAGGGTGATTTCCCCCACCATAAACCAGGTGGGCGGCGAGCCAGGCGTGATCCCGGCGTAACGCTGCTGCCAGACAATTTGCCGTGCAGGCAATAGAATACCGAACTCCTCCTCGGTTTCCCGTTGCACACATTGCACCGGGGTTTCATCCCCTTCACGTCCGCCGCCGGGCAAGTCCCAGCAGCCGGGCCAAGGGATCGCCGGGTTGTCATCACGCAGGTAAACCAGCACCTGGCCGCCGTACAACAAGGCGATTTTCGCCCCGCCAAAGTCTTGGTCAATCATCTGCCCCGCTCCCTTTCAAACCGCAGCATACCAATATGCAAGATCGTTGAGGTATAGTGAAAACCTTCTTTGTCCTGACAGGCGAACAATAATCATGAACTCTGCTTTTTTAGTGACCGCGCAATGGCTTGAGCAACATATCAACGATGAAAATCTGACGCTGGTTGACGTGCGTATGGCGCCTGTCGGTCAGGTGCCGAAGCAAGACATGTTGGCCGAATTTGAACGGGGCCATATACCCGGTGCGGTGTATTTCGATATTGATGACGTCGCGGATAAAAATACGGCGCTGCCGCATATGCTGCCCACGGCAGAAGCCTTTGCCGCCGCCGCAGGTAAACTGGGGATCAATGACCAGCAGACCCTTGTTTTCTATGATGGAGGCAATCAGTTCTCTGCCCCACGCGGTTGGTGGACGTTCCGTAATTTCGGCGCGCAGCACGTATTCGTGCTTGATGAAGGGTTGCAAGGTTGGACATCACGCGGTAACGCCTTGGAAACCGGCCCCGCACAGCCTACCCCCGCGACCTTCCGCGCGCACTTCAATGCCGAAGCGGTGGTGGATATGCAGCAGGTGGAACAAGCGATGAACGACCAGCAGCAGATCCTAGACGCCCGTGCCGCACCTCGTTTCTATGCCCAAGCTCCAGAACCGCGCCCTGGCCTGCACCGTGGCCATATTCCAGGCAGTATAAATATTCCGTATGGCGATCTGCTGGAGAACGGACGTTTCAAATCACTCGAGGCGCTGAAAAAAACCTTCGATGAAAAAGGGGTCGCTATCGACGCCCCCACCATCGTCAGCTGTGGCTCCGGCGTCACGGCCGCCGTTCTGGCCTTTGGCCTGCAATCACTGGGTGCCAAGCAGGTGAAACTCTATGACGGTGCCTGGAGCGAATGGGGTGCATTGAGCGGCAAGCAGCCGATCGCCCCAGATGAGTCAACTGACCACTAACAAAGAGGTTATCGTGTTCACGATCCGTCAAGCGTTGCCCGCTGATTTAGCGACCGTGCGGGACATCGGGATAGCCAGCTACCTCGCTCACTTTGCAGAACTTTGGCAGAACCAGCAGGAGTTGCAGGCGTTTCTGACCAAGGATTTTGCCGAACAAGCGTTGGAGCCCTCATTGCAAGACCGCAATACTTGCTGGCTGCTGGCCTATGAGGAGGAGACGCCGGTAGGCTTCGCCAAGCTTAATTTCGACAGCCTGCAGCCAGCAACCGCAAACTCCGGGGCCGAGCTGCAAAAGATCTATTTCCTGCCGCATTTTGCCGGACGCAGCTATGGGGAGCAGCTATTTGCTGAAGTACAGCGACGCGCCATTGAGAGGCAGCAACAAATCCTGTGGCTGGACGTGCTGAAAAGCAACGTGGCTGGCCAACGCTTTTATCAGCGCCAAGGCATGACGATCGTGGGCGAGGAAAGCTATACCAGCGTCAGCCAATCCGTTGCTATGTGGGTGATGGCGAAAAACCTATAGCCACTTGGCGTTGTGGGTAAAGGAGATGGTCAGCCAGCGGTGCGGGCTATCTTCACCAATGGCGTCAGCTATCTGGTCACGGATTTTATCCAGCTTGTGTACGCCGCTGTGTTCCATCTCTGGCGGGATCACGATGTGGATCTCAATAAACAGCCCACGGCCAACGCGGGTGGCGTAATTGGAATAATCCAGGAAGCCATACTCCAGCGTCAGCTGCGCCATAATGGATTCCACCTTGGCATCCAGGCTGTCCGGCGTCATCTGCAATACCTCCTGAATGGCCGATTTTACCGTTTTGATCGGCACCGGGATCAAGACCAGCGTCAACAGTGCCAGCGCGACAGGGTCGGCATAGACGTTGAGGTATTCATAACGGGTTCCTTCCATTAGCCAGGAAAGAATAAAGGCCACCAATAACGCCGAACTGATGCAGGCCGACATCAGCCAGCTTTTGTTATCCAGCGCGATCAGTTCCGATTTAACCTGCTTATTCAGCCGGGTTTGCTTAACGTAGAGGGTAAAGCAGAAAAGGCTGACGGTAACGGCATAGACAATCGCCCAACCCAGCTCGAGTTCGCGCCCTCCGTCGGCAATGCCTTTGACGGCATTCACAAAGGCATACAGACACAGCAACGTCAGTAAACTGCCGTTAAATGCCAGCACCAGCGGTTCGACATGCCAGAACCCATACTGAAAACGGCGGCTATGGGGTTGCCCCAGCAGGCGGGACACCAGCAGGGATAATGAACACATGCCCGCATCCAGCGCCGAGAACATGCCGTCAAACACGATCGACATCGAACCGCAGACAATCCCAAACACGATCCCGGCACAGGCGATAAACAACGTACAGAAGATCGACCTGCGCAGTATTTTTTGTTCTATTGCCGTGCTGGTTAACACCGGTGGCAACGTGGTGGGGGCTGTCGTCATAAGTCCCTTATTTCAGTCGGAAAGTTCGGACATGTTCTACCGCCAAGCGGCATCATACTGAGTATGATCGACAAATGCAGGGTGCACAAAAAAAAAGCGCCCTCAATGAGGACGCCTGATACCGTGATACGCAGGATTATGCGCCGCGTATGCGCTGGGTCAGCCCTTTCAGGAAATAGCGCAGCATCTGATCGCCACATCGGCGGTAGTTTTTGGTGCCTTCTTTGCGGAACAGCGCGCTCAGCTCAGGCTTGGAGATGCGGAATTCCACCGCGGTAAAAATCTGGTGCAGATCGACATCTTTCAGTTCAAACGCCACGCGCAGCTTTTTCAGCACCAGGTTGTTGGTGATTGGCAGCTCTACCGCCGGTGCCGGGAATTTATCGTCCTTGCCACGCTTGAAGAACACCAGGCCATTGAGGAAATGCGCCATCACTTCGTCGGGGCAGTTTTCAAAACCCGGCTCGCCTTCCTTGATCATGTAGGTCCCCATGGCTGCGACATCGACGTCAAAACCGTCCAGCTTGACGATTTCTACCATCTTCGCGTCATTAATAGCCAGCATGTAGCGCACGCTGCGCAGCACATCATTGTTAATCATGGAATAGCCTTTCGCTTGTCAATCAGGAGAGGCGTGCAGCGCTGCACACCTTGCATGGCGGCAGTATAGGGATCCGGCGGGGGTTTCTCAATGGAATTTCCAGGGGCAAACCAGGGTTTACCCGCAGAGGTTAATGATTTTTCGGGTAAAGCGGAATTTCTTCGCCAACGATATATTTGTTACGCAGGATGGCGGAGACCTTGTCCATCAGCATCACGATCACCACCAGGATCAGGGTGATAAACATCACGACGTCCCAGTTCCACAGCCGCATGTTCTCGGCATAGACCAGGCCGATCCCCCCTGCCCCGACAAAACCGAGCACCGCCGCCGACCGGGTATTGGACTCAATCTGGTACAGGCTCAGCGCCAGGAAGGTCGGAAAAGATTGGGTGAAAATGCCATAACGGTGTTTTTGCAGGCCATTGGCACCTACCGCCGTTAGCCCACGGCTAGGGGATTTATCTACCGCTTCGTGGCCTTCGGCATACAGTTTGCCAAGCAGGCCGATATCCTGCATCACGATGGCCAACACCCCGGCCAGCGGCCCCATGCCCACGGCACGCACGAAAATCAGGCCCCAGATGGCCATATCAATCCCCCGCAGAATATCCAGCAGGCGGCGTACCAGCGCCGCAATTGGCCGTAGCACAGGCGAGGACATCACGTTGCGCGCGGCAAGAAAT
>NZ_JBKJYW010000396.1:0-22230 GCF_046715635.1 Serratia sp. (in: enterobacteria) | reverse complement strand
CGCCGTTTATCACCATCGCCCAGTCGTTGCAGGCCAGCTTTGCCCAAGGTGGCGTGAAGCTCGATCTGTTGCCTGCCGCTGGTAGCCAAGTGTATGCCCGCGTACGCGCCAAGCAGCATCAGGCAGCGATCCGCCTATGGATCCCGGATTACTTCGATGCGCACTCCAACGCCAGCGCCTTCGCCTATAACGATGGTAAAAGCAGCACGGTGGCCGGGCTGAACAGTTGGCAGATCCCTGAGTTGAGCAAACAAACGCTGGCAGCGGTCGCTGAAGCCGACCCGACCAAACGCACCGCGCTCTATACCGCCATGCAGCAGGAATTGCAGCGCAGCTCGCCATATGTGTTTATCGATCAGGCCAAAACGCAGGTAGTGCTGCGCGATAACGTCAAAGGCTATCAACAGGGCCTGAATGCGGATATGGTCTATTACGATCGCGTTAGCAAATAATCAGGATTGCCATGTCGGTAGCAATAAAATCCACGCCGGGAAGCCGTTCTCGGCGTCGTCTTTGGGGGCTGGCGCAGGGGTTGCTTACGCTTGCGCTTACCTTGTTCGGCCTGTTGTTGATCACCTTCCTGCTGTCTGCGCTGTCGCCAGTGGATCGCGTGTTGCAGATCGTCGGCGATCACGCCAGCGCTGCCACCTATCAGCAGGTCAAACAGCAGCTTGGCCTGGATCGCTCTTTGCCGGTGCAGTTCTGGCACTATCTGGAGCGGCTGGCCCATGGCGATCTCGGCACCGCCAGCGCCACCGGCCAGCCAGTGTTGCAGGATTTGCTGCATGCCTTCCCGGCCACGTTGGAATTGGCCACGCTGTCGTTGGTGATTGGTGCCCCGCTCGGCGTGCTGGCTGGCGTCTTGTGTGCGCGTTTTGCCGGCAGCAAGCTGGATATCGGCGTGCGCTTTATTACCCTGCTCGGCAACTCGGTGCCCATCTTCTGGCTGGGGCTGCTAATGCTGTTGCTGTTCTACGCCAAACTACAGTGGAGCGCCGGGCCGGGGCGGTTGGACGATATCTACCAATACACCGTCGAGGCCAAAACCGGCTTCGCGCTGATTGATACCTGGTTTTCCGGCGATGCGGGGGCCGTGCGTAATGCGCTGGCACATCTGGTGCTGCCGGTCTGCCTGCTGGCCTATTACTCGTTGGCCAGCATTACCCGCCTGACCCGTTCCGCCTGCCTGAGCGAACTGAATAAAGAGTACATCACTCTGGCACGCGCCAAAGGGGCCAGCGAGATGCGCATCATGTTCCGCCACGTGCTACCCAACATCAGCGGCACCCTGCTGACGGTGATCGCCCTCGCCTATACCAGCATGCTGGAGGGGGCGGTATTGACCGAAACCGTGTTCTCCTGGCCGGGCATTGGCCGCTATCTGACCACCGCGCTGTTTGCCGGGGACACTACCGCCATCATGGGCGGCACGCTGCTGATCGGCCTGTGCTTTGTGATTATCAACAACCTCACCGACCTGCTGGTGCGCTTGCTCGATCCGAGGGCGCGCCAATGACCATGACGCTACTCAAACGTTCGCCTTCCGCCACTTGCGGAGCCACCATTCTGCTGTTACTGGTGCTGATCGCGCTGTTCGCGCCTTGGTTGGCACCGGTCGATCCCAACTGGCAAAACGCCGCCAATCGCTTATTGCCGCCGGGAGCTGGCCACTGGCTTGGCACCGACAGCTATGGCCGCGACGTGCTTTCCCGCCTGATTTACGGCACCCGGCCAACCCTTGGGCTGGTGCTGCTGGTTACGGCAATCACCCTTCCGCTTGGCCTGCTGATTGGCGTGCTATCCGGCTACTACGGCGGCTGGCTGGAGCGCGTGCTGATGCGTTTTACCGACGTGGTGATGTCGATGCCACGACTGATCCTGGCTTTCGCCTTTGTGGCGATGCTCGGTCCTGGGCTGGTCAACGGTGCGTTGGCGTTGGCGCTCACCACCTGGCCCGCCTATGCTCGCCAGGCCAGAGCCGAGATCCAACTACTGCGTAAAAGCGACTACCTGGCCGCCGCCGAGATGATGGGCATTCAGGGGCCGCGCCTGCTGTGGGGCCATATTCTGCCCATGTGCCTGCCCTCTGCCGTCGTTCGCCTGGCTTTGGATTTAGCGGGAATAATTCTGGCCGCCGCCGGTCTGGGATTCCTGGGGCTAGGTGCCCGGCCGCCGATGGCGGAATGGGGATCGATGGTAGCCGACGGGATGCAGGTGATCTTCGATCAGTGGTGGATCGCCGCGATCCCTGGCTGCGCGATCCTGATCAGCAGCCTGGCGTTTAACCTGCTGGGCGACGGCCTGCGCGATTTACTGGATCCACATCATGACTGAACCACTGCTGGCAGCACAGAACCTGAGTATCGAATTTAACGGCCACAAGGTGGTGGATAGCCTTTCTCTGAGTATTGGCCGGGAGAAAGTGGCGCTGGTAGGCGAATCCGGCTCCGGCAAATCAATGACCGCCCGCGCACTGATGGGGCTGGTGCGTAAGCCGGGCATCGTCACCGCCGACAGACTGCACTACCGCGAAACCGATTTGCTAAAGCTTCAACCACGCCAATGGAACGAAGTACGCGGTGCCAAGATCGCTATGGTGCTGCAAGATCCGCGTTACGCATTGAATCCGGTGCGCAGCATCGGTAAACAGATCGAGGAATCCCTGGTGCTGCATAACGCACTGACCCGGGCCGATCGCCATGAGCGGGTGCTGAATTCACTGGCCGCCGTCGGCTTGCCGGAGAGCCTTTATCACAGCTACCCCGGCCAGCTTTCCGGCGGCATGGGGCAACGTGCCATGTTGGCGATTGCACTGGTCAACGATCCACAACTGCTGATTGCCGATGAGCCAACCTCGGCGTTGGACGCCAAATTGCGTAATCAGATCCTCGATCTGATCGTCGAACAAACGACGCGGCGTAACATGGGGCTGCTGCTGATCAGCCACGATCTGCCACTGGTGGCCGAGCGCTGCGATCGGGTGTTGGTGATGTATCAGGGCAAGCTGGTCGATCAGGGGATCGCAGCCAACCTGCCGCTAGCGACCCATCCTTACACCCGTACGCTGTGGGCCTGCCGCCCTAATGCCAGCACCTACGGCCAGGATCTGCCGGTGCTGGATCGCAGCATCGATTTTACCCGGAGCGAACATGGCGCTGATTGAAATTGATAACTTGCAGGTCAGCTTCCCCCAGGGCAACGGCTATAAGATCGCCGTGGAGTCGGTGAGCTTTGGCGTTGAGGCGGGGGAAACCTTCAGCCTGATTGGCGCTTCCGGCTGTGGTAAATCTACCGTGCTGCGCGTGCTGGCCGGTTTGCAACGTGAATGGCGAGGAGAAGTACGCTTGCTCGGCCAACCCCTGCAACCGCAGCAACGCTTCACCGGCCAGTTACGCCGCGACGTGCAGATGGTGTTTCAAGATCCCTACGCTTCGTTACATCCGCAGCATCAGATTGCCCGTACGCTGGGTGAACCGTTGAAGATCCACGGTGAAAAACACATTACGGCGCGGATCGACGAAGCCTTGCGGCAGGTAGGGCTGAGCGCAGCCACGGCACACCGCTATCCCCACCAGCTTTCCGGTGGCCAGCGCCAGCGCGTCGCTATCGCCCGTGCCCTGCTGTTACGCCCTAAGCTTCTGCTATTGGATGAACCCACCTCGGCGTTGGATATGTCGGTGCAGGCGGAGATCCTCAACCTGCTCAATCACCTGAAACGCGAGCACGGCATGACCTATCTGCTGGTCAGCCACGACGGCGACGTGATTGCCCATATGTCCGAACGGGCCGCCCTGATGGCGAGCGGCCACATCGTGCAGCATTACGACCGGGCTGCCTTACAGGCCGGTGAGCATATGCAGGATTAAGCGTTAGCGGCAACCTGGCCGAACAACCAGACACCGTGTTCCGTTCGCCAAGCCAATCGATTGCGAAATCGCAAAAAGTGGTGTTTTAACCCTTGCAGAGAAAAAAAGCGCGAGTATAATGCGCGACAATTTGCCAGGAGAAAGCATGAAAAACGACCTTTGTTTTGTTCGCCACACTCGACAAAACCGCCAGCCAATCGGCGGGCAACTGCCGTTATTTCCCCTGTTGCATGAACCATCATTTAAGGCCCCTCGTTGAGGGGCTTTTTTTTGTCCAAAGCATTGCTGTTAAATTGTAAAAGCCCCGCGCCAAGGGCAAGAGCCGAGGAGAGTGAACATGGCCAATCCGCTGTATCGCAAGAACATCATCTCTATTAACGATCTCAGCCGTGAAGATCTGGAGCTGGTGCTCAGCACCGCCGCCAGCCTGAAAGCCAACCCGCAGCCGGAGCTGCTCAAACACCTGGTGATCGCCAGTTGCTTCTTTGAAGCGTCTACGCGTACCCGCCTGTCGTTTGAGACCGCTATCCAGCGCCTGGGGGCTTCGGTGGTCGGCTTCTCCGACAGCAGCAACACCTCCCTCGGCAAAAAGGGCGAAACGCTGGCCGATACCATCTCGGTGATCAGCACCTACGTTGATGCCATCGTGATGCGCCATCCGCAGGAAGGGGCTTCCCGTCTGGCCGCTGAATTCTCTGGCGGTATCCCGGTATTGAACGCCGGTGACGGCTCGAACCAGCACCCAACCCAAACGCTACTGGATCTGTTCACCATCCAGGAAACCCAGGGCCGCCTGAGTAATATCAATATTGCCATGGTCGGCGACCTGAAATATGGCCGCACCGTGCATTCACTCACCCAGGCGCTGGCAAAATATGAAGGAAACCACTTCTTCTTTATCGCGCCAGACGCTTTGGCAATGCCGAGCTATATCCTGAAGATGCTGGACGAGAAAGGCATCTCTTACAGCCGCCACAACAGCATTGAAGAAGTGGTGCCGGAGCTGGATATTCTGTATATGACCCGCGTGCAGAAAGAGCGTCTGGACCCGTCCGAATACGCCAACGTGAAGGCGCAGTTCATCCTGCGCGCTTCCGATCTGGCCGGTGCCCGTGACAACATGAAGGTGCTGCATCCGTTGCCGCGCATCGATGAGATTGCCATTGAGGTGGACAAGACACCGTACGCCCACTATTTCCAGCAGGCAGGCAATGGTATTTATGCCCGCCAGGCGCTGTTGGCACTGGTTTTAAACGCAGATTTGGCTCTTTAAGGGGGAACCGTCATGACTCACGATAATAAGCTCCAGGTTGAAGCGATCAAATGCGGCACGGTGATCGACCATATTCCGGCGCAAATCGGCTTTAAGCTGCTTTCGCTGTTCAAGCTCACCGCTACCGATCAGCGCATCACCATCGGCCTGAACCTGCCCTCCAAAGAGCTGGGCCGCAAGGATCTGATCAAGATCGAGAACACCTTCCTGACCGAGCAGCAGGCCAACCAGTTGGCGATGTACGCCCCCAAGGCTACGGTCAACCGTATCGATAACTATGAAGTGGTGCGCAAGCTGACGCTCAGCCTGCCGGACCATATCGACGGCGTGCTGACCTGCCCGAACAGCAACTGCATCAGCCGCAGCGAGCCGGTGGCATCCAGTTTCAGCGTCAAATCTCATGCCGGGGAAGTGCACCTCAAGTGCCGTTACTGCGAGAAAGAGTTCGATCATCAGGTGGTGTTACAGACCGACTAAAATCATCCGTTTTACCGGGTATGGCGCTATTAATCTGGCGGGTACCCTTTATAATGGTGCGTCGTAGGGCGCTGCATGCTGCGTCTATGTGAGTTTACGGCGGGTCGACTCGCCGTTTGAACAACAACAGGATATCAGGAGAAAAAATGTCACGTAATATCAGCACTGAACTCGCGCCAGCCGCCATTGGTCCTTACGTGCAGGGCGTTGACCTGGGCAGCATGATCATCACCTCCGGCCAGATCCCGGTCGATCCAAAAACCGGTGCCGTACCCGATGACGTTGCCGCTCAGGCGCGTCAGTCATTGACCAACGTGAAGGCGATCGTGGAAGCCGCAGGCCTGAAAGTGGGCGACATCGTTAAAACCACCGTTTTTGTCAAAGATCTCAACGATTTTGCTACCGTTAACGCGGCCTATGAAGCGTTCTTCACCGAGCACAACGCCTCATTCCCAGCGCGTTCTTGCGTTGAAGTGGCACGTTTGCCAAAAGACGTGAAAATCGAGATCGAAGCCATCGCCGTTCGCCGTTAATCGGCTTGCAGGTTCAATCGATTAAGGCCAGCCTTAGTTGGCCTTATGGTATTTTTTGCTCTCCTCTGACCTCCCCCAAGGCTATCTACATCATTCCCCGGCGCAAACGCCAGGAGGTTGTATGGCTCCCGAATCAGCTTGCTAATACCTTCCCTCACGTTAAATATTCTATGACTTTATAAAAATAAAACTAATCCTATCATGATTGAATATTATTTCCTATAAATTCACCGAGCACATTTAAATTTTTAAACCCATCATAAACCTGAATATCAAAGCTTTAATTCGGTTAATTACAGATAACCAGCTTAAAGAGTTTACTTAACCCTCATTACATAAGCATAAAAAACTTTAAAAATAACCACAAGCAGGTCATTGATTCAGTTATTAGTCGTTGACCAGATAAAAGAATCGTGTATTCTTAATATAACGAATTAATATTCTGTAAAAACAGAAAACTCAAGGTCAAAGGTGAATTATATTTTAATGTTGCTCATTGCATATTTTCATTAACACCAATGCAATAAAAACAAAGAATAATCCTAGTTTAGAAAAGCAATAAAAATGACCTAATACCATAATAATGGCGCCAAACACCAGATGATAATCCCTATATCTATTTTTAATAAAACCATTTATGTAGAAAATGTATCATGGTATGCGCAGAAGCGTTGTATCTTTAATAGTATAACCCCAAGAAAATAAAGGATTATGTATGTTTAATTTAAAAATGAGTGTATTAGCCGCTGCTTTGATTTCTGCATCAACATTTGCGGTACATGCTGCAGACCAGGGTTCAGGTACCGTAACCTTTACCGGTTCCATTATTGATGCGCCTTGTTCAATTACGCCACAAAGCTCTGATCAGGTTGTTCCATTGGGGCAGATTTCAGCCGCGCTGCTGGCTAACCAGGGCACTTCTACTCCACAAACCTTTACTATCGATTTAGAAAAGTGTGATCTCGCTGCTCTAATGGATAGTGTCTCTATCACCTTCAGTGGTATGGAAGACAGCATTGATAACAGTCTGCTGGGCATCGTTGGTGATGCAAAAGGCGCAGGTATCGTGATCACCAGTGGTAACGGTACAGCAATCAAGTTGGGCGAAGCCTCTTCTGCACAAACATTGGCTACAGGTAACAATACCCTGCTGTTCTCCGCCTACCTGAAAGGTAGCAGTGCTACTCCTGGTAGCGTGGAACCTGGCCAATTTACCAGCGTAACCAACTTTACCCTTGCTTATCAGTAAATCTTGCAAAAGCATACGGCTTTAGCCGTATGCTTTATCACTGAACCAATAAATAACGGTGTTAAAAACACGTATGTTGAAACCTCTGTTATTGCTATTCAGTTTGGTTTTTTCCTCTATAAGCTTAGCGGTGCAGACAGGACATGGCCGCGTGAATATCGGCGGAACCATTCTTGACCCAGCTTGTACCATATCGGTTGAAAATGCGGAACAAACTGTCAATTTAGGGGTGATTACTCAGGAAAACCCTGAGCAGAGCAACGTGGTTTTTATTTACCCTTTCGCCATTCACTTTACCAGTTGCATTTTAGCCACCTCGCAATACCGTGAAGGTTCACGGCAAACTTTCAGTATCAAGTTTGATGGCCCCAACGAACCCGGCAATAGAAGATTCACGTTGGGAGAAAAAAATCAAGGGTTGGCTTTCGAAATTCACGATGCACAGAACAACATCGTTCTTCCGGGTGTGGCAATGAAGTTACAGGGGGGTGCCATAGAAAATAAAATATTAAATTACTCTCTACACCTCATTAAAACAGCTCCGCGGATACAAGCTGGACCTTTTCACTCGGCAGTGAATTTCACACTGGTTTATCAATAAATACCATTGCGGGCAGATGAATTTTATCGATTCGCGAATAATTTAATCGGGCCATGTTTATGAGCCACACAATGGATTGTTTCAGAACACTTTGCGTTACATTTGCGACATCATTGATAGGGCTCAGCAGCGCTACGCATGCGGTTGAGTTCAACACCGACGTCCTGGATACCGAAGATAAGCAGAATATAGACCTATCGCGTTTCTCCGCCTCCGGTTACGTCATGCCAGGAACATATCAGTTGATTATCAACCTCAACCAACATGACTTACCTGAGCAGATGGTGCCTTATCTTCCTCGTGATGGAAAACCAGATAGCAGCGAACCTTGCCTATCAAAAAACGTGGTCGACCTGTTTGGGCTTAAACCAAGTATCGCTGAGAAAGTCAACTACTGGCACAACAATAGCTGTGCAGATTTGCAGGCACTGGATGGTGTGATCTCTCGTACCGATCTCTCTACCGGCATCTTATACCTCACCATTCCTCAAGCATGGCTAGATTACAGTGACGCCAACTGGGTGCCTCCATCGCGCTGGGATGATGGTATTTCCGGCATTTTGCTGGATTACAACCTGAATACCTTGGCCAGCAAGGCTCAGCATGCCTCCTCAATCAACAGTGCCAGCCTAAACGGTACGGCCGGGGCGAACCTGGGTGCCTGGCGTTTACGAGGCGATTATCAAGGCAACTACTCCAACGGCGGCCAATCTCAGCAAAACTTTGACTGGAGCCGAGTATACCTGTTTCGTGCCATACGCCCGTTGGCAGCAACATTGACACTGGGAGAAAGCTATTTCACCTCGGATATCTTTAACACCTTCCGCTATGCCGGTTTGAGCCTTGCCAGTGATGAGCGCATGCTGCCACCCAATTTGCGAGGTTATGCGCCTGAGGTCAGTGGCATTGCTCGTACCAACGCCAAAGTCACTGTCAGCCAGCAGGGTAGGTTGTTGTATCAGACCACCGTACCTTCCGGGCCGTTTCGAATTCAGGATTTGAACAACTCGGTGAGCGGTCTGCTAGATGTTCGGGTCGAAGAACAGGATGGCAGCCTGCAGACCTTCCAGGTCAATACCGCAACCATCCCTTACCTGACCAGACCAGGGGCTATCCGCTACAAAACAGCTTTCGGTCGGCCTGCCAACATTGGCTACAACGTAGAAGGTCCCTCCTTTGCCAGTGGTGAAATGTCCTGGGGCATTAGCAACAGTTGGTCACTGTACGGCGGTGGCATTGTCGCTGGCGATTATAACTCGCTATCGATGGGGGTCGGGCGCGATCTGTTCGTACTGGGTGCCCTGTCAGTTGACGTTACCCAATCTTGGGCATCGCAGTTACCGGAGCAATCCTCCAAGCACGGAAAATCGTTCCGCCTTAACTATGCCAAGCGTTTTGACCAACTTGACAGCGAGGTCACCTTTGCCGGTTACCGATTCTCACAGCGTCAGTTTATGACTATGAATCAGTATCTTGATGCTCGCTACCGCGATAATAACAGCGGTAATGACAAAGAGATGTATACCATCACCGCCAATAAAAACTTCGCGGATGCCCGGGTCAGCTTCTATATCTCCTACAGCCATCAGACCTATTGGGATCAGCAGACTGCGGACAACTACAGCATTTCCTTCAGCCATTATGCCGATGTGCTGAGCTTCAAAGATGTGTCGTTCAACCTGTCCGCTGGCCGTAGCAAAAATAACGGGGCCAATGACGACACGCTGTTCTTAGGCGTTTCGATACCGTTAGGAAACCAGCAAAATATCAGCTATAGCGGGCAACAGAGCCAAAACGGATATAACCAGAACGTCAGTTATCTCAATAACAACAGTAATAATAGTAACTATCGTTTGAGCGCCGGATTGAATAACCAGCAGCAAAACCGTGCCAAAAGCCAGTTTAGCGGGTTTTATACCCAGCGTAGCAGCGTGGCGGAACTTAGCCTGAATGGCAGCTATGCACAAGATAGTTTTACCTCCTATGGCCTGGCACTGAGAGGTGGGGCAACCATAACCCCCAAAGGCGCTGCACTGCACAGTAACAACATCAATGGCGGCACCCGCCTGATGGTCAACACCGATGACGTGGCCGGGGTGCCGATTGAAGGGCGTAGTTTACGTTCAAATGCGTTTGGTATTGCCGTGCTCAGCGACGTCACCAGTTATTATCGTACCGACACCCGGATTGATATCAACCAGTTGGACGACGATGTTGAAGCTCGCCAACCCGTAGTTGAATCAGCCCTGACCGACGGAGCCATAGGCTATCGGCGTTTTGGTATGGTGAAAGGCCTCAAGGCTATCGTGACCTTACGCCTGTCTGACGGCAGTTATCCTCCCTTTGGCAGTAACGTAACCAATAACAAAGGACAGGAGTTGGCCATCGTCAGTGAGGATGGTTTTGCTTACATAAGCGGTATTTCTGCGGGGGAAACGTTGGATATCGCTTGGAATGGCAGTAAGCAGTGCCAGATAACTCTACCGGAAGAAATCCAGGCGCAGTCGCAATTGCTGCTGCCCTGCCACCCCATGAAATAGGTAACTAACAGTATGCAAACCATACGGAAAATCACTTTGTTAACTGTGCTGCTCCTGGGGAGCCAGGCAGCCAATTCCGCTATCGCCCTGGACCGTACCCGGGTTATTTATGACGGGCAGAGCAAGTCGATCAGCCTTAATATCAGCAATGAAAATAAAGAATTACCTTATTTGGCACAGGCCTGGATTGAGAACTCCCGGCATCAGAAAATTACCACACCACTGATTGTCACGCCTCCCGTACAACGACTTGAGGCGGGCGCTAAAAGCGCCGTCCGGATTTCAGCAACACCGGAAGCTTTAACCCTGCCACAGGATCGAGAGTCGCTGTTTTATTTCAACCTGCGGGAAATCCCACCGCGTAGTGAGAAAAGCAACGTCATGCAAATAGCGCTGCAAACGCAGATCAAACTGTTTTACCGCCCACAGGCTGTCACGCCTAAAAAAGGTGAGATTTGGCAGCAGCAGATTAAGCTACAGCAGACAGCACAAGGTTACCGGATTGACAATCCAACCCCTTATCACCTGACAGTCATTGGGCTGGCTGAAAAAAGTACCGCCAAGACTGACGACGGTTTTCAACCTTTGATGATAGCCCCCAAATCCACAGGTGAGCTGAAATCGAACCACTTCAGCCAACCCGCATTGACCTACATTAATGATTACGGTGGCCGACCGGTGCTGAATTTCAGCTGTAACGCCGGTCATTGCCAGGTAGTCAACGCAAAATAAATGACGCTTGCCAAGGGGAATAAAGATGAAAATGGATATATTCTGGCATATCACCGGCAAGCTGCGGAAAATAGGGACTGCGTTGGGAGTTATTCTCGCAGGGTTATCTAGCTTGCCCGCTATGGCTGCTATCACTGCGGGTAGTTGTGCGGTAGGGACAATCAATGGTGGTGCCTACGAAATGAATACATTACCCACCACATTAACCGACGGAACAGTGATAGCTTCTCGGGTTTTAATCACTACGTTTAAATACAGTAAAACAGGTAGCTCAGCAGATACCTTGTTAACGGGAGCCTGGTATGTCTCGGCAACCATTAACAATACCCACCATACTATAGCCGTGATAGGTTCGGCACAAGGTCTTGGTTATCGCATGTCCAACCTTGGCTACCCTGGGGGTTATGCCAATGGAGAAACATTCAACCGGCTTAATGTCCGTAACGTCACAGCCGCCGGTACCAACCAAACAACGACGGACTACTGGCTGCAAGAGTTGGTGGTAACTAATGCCAGTATATACAAGGGCGGAACGATTACGGGCCTCGGCGGGTCTACTTTGACTATCGTATTTGGTAACCAAAAAGTCTGGGATGACAGAAATACTACAACAGGGAGCTTACGCTGCGCAGGTTTGCAAGCATTTTGGGGGTTAGATATTTTGTCACCAGAAGGAGGTGGATCAGCCGTTATCCCTGAATTACCCGTACCTAAAACCCCGACCTGTGATTTAGGTGGTACCAATATTGCCGTGACCTTACCGGATGTAGACAGCTCCAGCCTTCAGAACCACGGTGATATCAGCGGCAGCAAATCGTTTTCTATCCCGTTGGGTAACTGCGGTAAAAATGCCAAACCCTATATCACTTTTACCGACAGTAATGACAGAGCCAATCGCTCCACCACTCTGGGACTGGCCGCGGCAAGTACCGCCGCAGGAGTAGGGATCGTGATTGAAAAAAGTGACGGTGGTTTAGTGCAATTTGGCGCACAAAATACCGGCGTCAGCAGCAGCAACGTGGGTCAGTACTTAATAGGGACCTCTACGGTAGACGGCAGTGCGCTCCCCCTGACGTTGACAGCTAAATATATTCGTACCAATGCCACGCTAAAAGCGGGTGAGGTAAAAGCCGACGCCATTTTCACTATCGCTTATCCTTAATCTGGCAATATTAGACAGACCTGCCATTGATCTAAATGGAGTTTTTATGATTAATGTGATTACTTTTAACCATTATGGACTGATACAATTTTCTTTGCAGAAAATGGTCGACGATACTCTGAAAAAAATAATATCCCGCAGGATGTTGGCGATGTGATCCACTGCTCAATATTTACAGATCTGATGATCCTGTTAAGATTGGAAAAAAAGTAGTTTGTTTGATATTGATGGCGTCAGCCAGCAAGAAAGAAGAGTCGTTTTTGAGTTAATTAACAAACGATTTGGTAGCGCTGCGCTGAGGGTACTGCACGCACCGGGCATTACTCGCCTGGTTTTTGGCCACCAAGCCCAGAAACCTAAAAACATCGTCACCAAATTTTCTAGAGTGCATGAACTTGCTAACCGTCTGTCGTTATTATTAGTTAGCAGGCAGCATGCTGCGCTGAGTTCCTTGAATGCAGATAGCCCACCAGTACCCTACTCTGCAAATAATGATTTAACTGACAGGCAGCAAGAGGTAATAAATTTCATTATGCTTGGCATGAATAATAGAATGATATCAACGCATATGGGGATCAGTCATAAAACTGTCAGCAGTCATAGAAAAGGGAGCTACAAAAAGTACTATGTTGAAAATATTGTTGGACTTTATCACAAAATCCATCAAACCGGTTAAATAGAGGCTTATTTTAGAAGATATTCATGGGTAGGACGGCAGTTCACTGCCTAGCAAATTAGTCATTTTCCTCTATTAAAAGATCACATAAAACAGTATAGATTCATTAAACAAAAAAGTTGCTCACGATTATAACGAGCAAAAAAATGCTCTGAAGAGACGACGCCAAGTTTCGCCAATGCCGAATTTTTATGACTGTATAATGTCTTCCTTTCTTTACCACTACTGTAACTCAAAGAATTGATGCTCTGGTTTTTTGATAAACTTAATAATACTTGCTTTTCTGTTCGGGTAATATGGGGCCTACTCCGTCTCAATACATTATTATTGCCCAGTACATCAGCAACACGCTCGAGAAAAATATCAGCATGGTCTTTATGATTATGAATAGCAATGGCGTAGTAATTCATAATAGCCAATGGAAACTGCCCCTGAGGGTATCGATAAGTGAATAGTATTCTTGGCCTTTTCTTATGCGTTTCATAGATGCTGTCAAGCCAGGTAAAAACTTCCAATAGCGAAAATTCAATACCGCTTGTATCAATGACAATCGCATCCCAGATCAGAGGTGATACTGCCTTAAGATCATTAAGCGAGTGAAAGCTTTCTAAGCTTACCATTGAGGAATATGAATTCCATAGTAAATACTTGACACCTAAACTCGTGAAACTATCCTCATCCAGAAGCGCAATATTCAATAATTTTTCCACTTTCATATTATTTCCTTGTCATTAGCGACCATCTGAAAGAATCAATCACTAACCTCATAACATCCATCCATATTGAAGTAAAGATTTAATATATGGGTACAAATTATGCTGTACCCTATCCCTCGATAATAAGTGATAAATTCACTTGGAACCTCTAAATACTTAAGATCTTCTTTCAGCTTGTTAATTACCTGTAGCAAGCGCGGATAAGATGAGCTCAAACTGCTAGCCTCCCACACATTACTCAGTAACTCTTCCCTGCTGACGATTTTATTTTTCGCCTTCTCCAATAGATAACACAGTAATTTCATCTTGGTCGTCCTCATCGATATGACTTTAGGCGCGTCTTTTTTTGCAGTAGACAGCTTAACCAAGTTTTTATGTAACAAATCCACCTGTAAATAGCACCCATTCTCGAACTTGATCACATATCCATAATGATTATCTTTATTCAGCATTTCTTCCCCCTTACTGTAATAATTATGCCTGCGTCCCCTCTCATATATGCCATCATGCTATCTTTATGGATTCAAAAGAAAAACATTAAGAGTATTCTCGGTCATTAAACCCAGTGAAACAATCCCACTTCATTTATGTGATAGGTCATAACATTAGTGCAAAATTTACTACTTATTACCATGAAAGTTAAAATATAAGAGTTAGAACACGATTAATAACTAAAAAGTGGAATTATAAACCTTTTATTGACAAGTTGATATAATAAACGTTTTCCTCTCTTTTACTCAATTTTATAGCGCGATTATCTTGGGTAGTCTAAATGAATATTCTGAAAAATTTAAAATATTAATTTATTTTACCTATAGGCCCACTATCTTTATTCGGATTTTTTCCCGACTCACAACTTGAGTTATCATCAATGAAATGCTGTGCTACCACAACAAAGTTACGTGGACCAAAACTCATCTCATATAAGTAAAATGACTATATTAACGGCATGATTAATACTTAAAATTTATCAATTATGATAGACCTGCCTTTCCCACCAGCTTAAGGTTACGTTAAGGCATTGATAAAATTAATTGTTATCTTCCATGGTTGGAACTGAAAACCACCATTTTGATAAAAACATTAGAACAATTGGAGAGTAAGAGTCGGGATAAAAGATGGCGGTGAAATAACCTGATGTCGTAGATACAAAGGAATGGCTGCTGGCATGAATGCCTAAGGCACATAAGGCCCCCCGAAGATATAAACGGAGGGCTTTATTTTGGACAGTTCACGGAAGCAATTATGTTGCTGCCCTATGCTAGGCGTGTTCCTCAATTGGCCGTGGTTGCGTCGCAGACACAAAATCCCGTAATCAAGGTGGGGGGGCTGGGCATAGTGGGCCAACGTTCAAATCCGACAACGCTGAGTACGGTTTTTTTTGGGTGTGACCCTTTGGGCTGAGGCCATTGGGTCACTCTGCTGTGTTAGTCGGCGCTTATTTGGTCCAGGTCCACCAAACCTCACGGCTCGTGCCTTGCCTCGTGGCCCAATGACCTCCAGCAGATCTCACCTGCAATTGAGGGACAAAGCCTAGATCAATAGCGATACGGGCAATTTCTCACTTTGCCATGGAGGAAACGGGATTATTGCAACCGTGAAAAGCCCGCTTCCAGATCGGCGATCAGGTCGTCAATATTCTCAAAACCGATATGAACACGCACTAACGTGCCGGTAAAGTCCACCTTGGCCGCCGGGCGGATCTGGTTCAATTCTTCCGGCTGGTTGGCCAGGATCAGTGATTCAAACCCGCCCCACGAATAGGCCATGCTGAAGTGTTCAAAATGGTCCAGATAGTGGGCGATCTGCTCATTGGTCAGTCGCGCTTTCAGCACAAAAGAGAATAGCCCGCAGCTACCGCTGAAATCCCGCTGGAAGAACTCATGCCCTTTACAAGAAGGCAGCGCCGGATGATTGACCCGCTCCACCTCTGGCCGCGCCGCCAGCCATTGGGCAATGGCAATGCTGCTGATCTCGTGCTGCTTGAGACGAACACCCAGCGTTCTCAGGCCACGGCTGCCGTTATAGGCGGTATCCGCGTCGGCCATTTGCCCCATCAGGTAGGAGTTCTCACGCAGCTGGTCCCAGCAACGGGCGTTCGACACGGCGGTACCCAACATGGCGTCGGAATGGCCAATGATATATTTGGTTCCGGCTTGAATAGAGATATCCACGTCAAAATCCAGCGCCTTGAACAGAATGCCTGCCGCCCAGGTGTTATCAATCATGATGACGATATCTGGGTTCACCGCACGGGCAGCCTTCACCATCGCCGGTACATCCTGGACTTCCATGGTGATAGAGCTTGGCGACTCAAGGAACAGCACTTTGGTATTAGGCTGGATCAGCTCGGCGATCCCGGCACCGATCAGCGGATCATAATAGGTGGTTACCACGCCCAGCTTGCTCAGGATCTTGTTGCAAAAATCCTGCGTCGGCTCATAGGCGGCTCCGGTCATCAGGATATGGTCGCCACTGGCAACAAATGCCAGGATAGCATTGGTGACAGCTGCCGCCCCACAAGGGTAAAGCGAACAACCTACTCCGCCTTCCAGTTCGGCCATCGCGTCCTGGAATGAGAAATGCGTCAGGGTACCGCGACGCCCGTAGAATAACTCCCCTTTGGCGCGATTGGCGGTGGCAAACTTTTTGGCCTTCACCGTCTCGAAGGTTAAGGAAGAAGCACGTTGGATCACCGGGTTAACCGATCCTTGGGTGAATCGAGGCTTACGGCCAGCGGTGACCAGGGCGGTTTCTATTTTTTTAGCTGTCATAATCTGCCTGCTTTTTATCGTCAATCAATAAAGTAGAGTGATATCCGTCACCTTTCAAGCTGAAGCTTGATAACGATAAATCTCTCGCCAAGGAAAACAGCGGGGACGGCAATGGTAGCCCTCCCCTGGTCAGGATTACTGCACCGCTACTGCGCGCAACAGCGTTTCCAGCGGGTACACAGCCGCAATCACCACTTCATCCCGGATTTGTGCTGCCGCGTCCAGTTGTTGCTGGGCCTGTTCCGCCTCGGCTTTACTCAAAGGCTTTCCTTGCTGATAGCGTTCCAACAGCATCAAGCCCAGATCGGCCAACGCACTGACATCCTGTACCACCGGTGCCAAGTCCTTCATCACCACGTTACCGGCTATCACCTGCTTCACCGGTGCACCGTTACGTTGCCAGCGTTGCAGACGTTCACGGATCGCCTCCGCCGCCGCCCTATGGTTCTTGTCGTTGAGCAGCAACGCCACTTGCTGATCGAGATCGCGTACCGCCGCACTTTCCGGTGGGATGGCATCGGCAAAGCGGTTCAGCGGCTCAAATTGATGGTAATTACCCGCCTTGAACTTCAGGTGCTGACGAGTGTAATACTGCCCCGGCTCCACCGCTTCGGCCAAGACCTGCAATGGAGTGATATCCACATTGTTTGCTAAACGGGTAAACTCACGCGCCGTTTCTGCATGCTGCTGCAGGCCGACAGACACCACCGACCAGGCGTCTATCGCCGCCAGGCGTTGGTACATATTATCCTCGTTGGTCACATCCTTGGCCGACCACATACGCTCCGCCACGGCAAAGGTTCTTGGCCACAGCTTGAGATCGAGCACCGGTGCACGGATGTTTTCCGCCCAGAAGGCGGCCTCGCCCCCCAGAATATTGGTCTGATGCTGCTCATCCGGCACCACTGGCATAACGCCCGCCGGGATCGCCGTCAATTTACTGCCGCTGGTTGGATAGCGCACGTTGCCCACCAGCGTGTAACCGCTCAGTTGATCCTGCTGCAAGGTGAATACCGGGCGCGTGTCACCCATCCAGGTATCAATGCGGAAGGTCACTTGTTCTGGTGTGCGCCATTCGATCTCCCGCACCGCTCGACGCGATTTGTCTTTAAAATCGATAAAGCCACGCCACCCCTGCTTGCCTTCGATCAACGTGAAGGTCCCTTCCACCGGGCTGCCCTTAAAACGCGGCATGCTGAACTGCCAGCTCTGCGCCTGCTCCCCCGCCTGCACGTTGGTATCGACCCCCAGCGGCTGCGGCAAAATTTCATTGCGATAGTGGTAGGCGGTACTGTGTGGCTGATCGAGATAGAAGCCGGTGGAGAGGATGCCTTGATAGCCATCCTGGGCGCTAGCCCCCAAAGAGTCTGGCCCACGCCAGGATTGGATCACAATGGTGCGCGGTAAGGTCGGATGGTAAATCTCATCCCAACCCACCATGCGGCGCTGCTGTTTTTCGAGGATCTTTTCCAGCTTCTGGTTGAAGAAGGCTTGCAGCGCATGGGCATCCGCTAACTGATTCTGCTGCATAAACGCCTGAATGGTTTTTGACTCTTTCCACTGGGTGGCATCCACCTCATCGCCACCAATATGCAGATAAGGATCCGGGAAGATCGCCACCAGTTCGCCGATGATGCTGTCGACAAACTGATAAACTTTGTCGTTGGAAGGATCGAGCGTGGGCTTGTGGACGCCCCATTGGCGTTCCATATGATACGGCCCTGGCGCGCTAAGCAGCTCTGGGTAGGCAACGGCAATGGTAGAAGCATGGCCCGGCAGATCGATTTCTGGCACCACGCGGATACCCCGCGCCGTGGCGTAGGCGACCACTTGCTGCATCTGCTCGCGGGTGTAGAAATGACCATCACTGGCCAGTTGCTGTAGCTTTGGATAATGCTCGGAAGCAAAGCGCCAGCCCTGATCGTCGGTCAGATGCCAGTGGAATACGTTGAGTTTGGCCGCCGCCATGCCATCAAGCTGGCGCAGAATATCCTCGACCGGCAGGAAATGGCGCGCCGAATCCAGCAGCACACCGCGCCAAGGGAAACGCGGTACGTCGGTAATATTTACCAACGGCATAAAGGTGTTTTCGCCGTCGGTCTGCACCAGTTGCAACAGCGTTTCCATACCGCGTAGCGCACCGAAGCGGGTGTTGGCCGTCAGCGTCGCGCCCTGCGATGTCACCTTGAGCTGGTAGCTCTCATCGCTGTCCGGCAGCGGCTGGGACGCAACCTGGTGTTTGATGATGATGTCGATCGTTGCCGCCTGGTTTTTCTCGCCCTGTGGGGCCAGCGTCCAACCGGTTTGGAGTTCCAGGCGATCGCGCCAGCGAGCCTGAGCCTCACCTAAATCGTCACCCTGTACGTTGAACGATAAGCGGTAATCCAGCACCAGCTTGCCTTGCGGCTGAGCTAACTCAACCTGCTGTGGCCAGGGCATCAGCGGCAGATCGCCAGCCGGTTGGGCTAGTGCATTGAGGGAAAATAACAGCGAAGAAGCCAGTAGCGTATAACTGAAAGGTTTGTGCATCGGAAATTCCTCAGAGGAAAAAATCAATCTAGCCAAGGAAGTTGATAAAGACTGAGCTGGGGAGAGATGTCCAACCGCAGGGGCAGAACAGTGCGATGGATCACAGATTCGATGGGGTAGTCGCTGGACAATTCACATCTGTGATAACCCGACTTAAGCATTCAGGAAACAAATAGTCTCGTGTGGACGTTTAATTTAAATGATTACAAGCATTAGTGAAAATAAATACAAGTATTTCGCCGTTCTTCTTGGTAATTACCCATTAATGTACCGCCGATTTAGACAGCAAATTAATTACCAGCACTCCAGCAACAATCAACCCCATGCCGATCACCGCTGGCAGATCCAATTTTTGCTGATAAATAAATAGCGCAGCAATAGAAACCAGTACAATGCCCATCCCAGACCAGATGGCATAAACAATCCCCAACGGCATGATTTTCACGACCATCGAAAGTCCCCAAAATGCAATAGCATAGCCCACCACGACTGCCAGAGAAGGCCACAGCCGGGTAAACCCTTCGGAGGCTTTCAGCATTGCCGTTGCGATCACTTCTGCGACGATCGCCATCGTTAAAAACATAAATCCAGTCATTGCTATATTCTTCTATATGTATAGCGTTCAATTATTATGAAGCGCGGGGATTAAGTTAGCGTTAAACCATGGAAACTTATTACATGGCCAACGTTATGCCAGTCGAATTACTTTTCAACTTCAACCAACTGGTGGGAGGCATCCGCAGTCAAATCAAGGGCATAAATTTTCTTCAGATCTTCGATCAGAGCCAAGTTTTGTTCACCAAATGCGCATTTACCTTCAAAAGCATGTAACACAATCCCCTCGATAAGGTCTCCTAAGCTAATGTCGTGATACTCAGCAAGGGCTTTTAGTACCTTTAAAAGACGTTTTTCAATACGAAAACCAGATTGCACGCGTTCTACAGTAAAGGAACCTGCATTGTTTTTATCTTGATTAATAGACACTTGGCTTACCTCATTTAATGTGACGTTTCATTAGCCCCCATTGAACAGGGTAGCAACTCGGTAGTGTGCGATATCTCTAGTTACGAATGCCATTACCAAGTTACATTGTTACCAATGTAACTTGGTGTGAGGGGAGTGGCAACCGTTATTTACTGAGGGGATTAAGTACCCTCTCACTGGTCGTAAAACAGCTTACTGCCAGCCATACCGGCGGACAAACCACCCTTTCACACACTGGGTCAGCACCATGTAACCGACCAAAATCAGCACCAGCCACGGGAAATAGCCCAGCGGCAACGCCTGCAGTTGCAGGAAGCCCGCCAGCGGCGAGAAGGTCAGGCCGATACCGATAGCGATCACCGCCAGCGTCATCACGCACAGCGGCCAGGATGGGCGGCTCTGGATAAACGGGATCTTGCGAGTGCGGATCATATGGACGATCAGCGTCTGCGACAACAGCCCTTCCACAAACCAGCCAGACTGGAACAGCGTCTGCATTTCCGGCGTATTGGCCTGGAACACGTACCACATCAGGGCAAAGGTCAGCACGTCGAAGATCGAGCTAATTGGCCCGAAGAACACCATAAAGCGCCCCAGATCGCCGGAGTTCCAACGCTGTGGCTTGGTGATCTGATCGTCATCAACGTTGTCGAACGGGATCGCGATCTGGGAAATATCGTACAGCAGGTTCTGGATCAACAGATGCAGCGGTAACATCGGCAGGAAGGGTAAAAAGGCGCTGGCGATCAGCACGCTGAAGACGTTACTGAAGTTTGAGCTGGCGGTCATCTTGATGTATTTCAGCATGTTGGCAAACGTGCGGCGGCCTTCGATCACCCCCTGCTCCAGCACCATCAGGCTTTTTTCCAACAGGATGATATCCGCCGCTTCCTTGGCAATATCCACCGCAGAATCTACCGAAATACCGATATCCGCCGCACGCAGCGCCGGGGCATCGTTGATACCGTCGCCCATAAAGCCCACCACATGGCCCTGCTTACGCAACAGTTGGACGATGCGTTCTTTGTGCAACGGCGTCAGCTTGGCAAACACCGTGGTACGTGCCGCCGCTGCGACCAGCGTGGCATCATCCATCAGTTCGATCTCGCTGCCACGCAGGATATGCTCCGCATCCAGCCCCACGTCCTTACACACCTTGGCGGCGACCAGTTCGTTGTCGCCGGTGAGGATCTTGACGGTCACGCCATTTTTTTTCAGCGCGGCCAATGCCGGTGCGGTGCTCTCCTTCGGTGGATCGAGGAAGGCGATATACCCTTCGAGGATCAGATCCGCTTCATCCGCTACGCCATACTCATGATCCGTCGCGGGCAGGATCTTGTTGGCCACTGCAACGACACGCAGCCCTTGCTGGTTGAGATCGTCGGTGACACGGCGGATGCGCGCCAACAGTGCTTCGCTGAGCGGGATCACTTCATCTTCCTGCCGCACGTGGCTACAGATCGACAGCATCTCTTCCAGAGCGCCCTTGCAGATTAGCGCGTGGTATTGCGCCTCTTTCGCTACCACCACTGACATGCGGCGGCGTTCGAAATCGAACGGGATCTCGTCCACTTTGCGGTAATGCTGTAACGCATGCGGCTGTTGGCTTTCATCGGCGCAGGTCAGCACCGCCACATCCAGCAGGTTTTTCAGCCCGGTCTGGTAGAAGCTGTTCAGCCAGGCGTAACGCAGCACCCGCTCGCTGTTGGCTCCAAACACATCGGTATGGCGCTCCAGCACAATTTTGTCCTGGGTCAGCGTGCCGGTTTTATCGGTGCACAGAATATCCATCGCGCCAAAGTTCTGGATCGCGTCCAGACGTTTGACGATCACCTTCTGGCGCGACAGCTTGACCGCCCCTTTCGCCAAGGTAGAGGTGACGATCATCGGCAGCATTTCCGGCGTCAGCCCCACTGCCACCGAAAGCGCAAACAGTGCCGCTTCCCACCAGTCGCCTTTGGTGAAGCCGTTAATCAGCAGCACGATTGGCGTCATCACCAGCATGAAGCGGATCAACAACCAGCTCACTTTGCTGATCCCTGCCTGGAAGGCGTTGGGTTGCTCATCCTGGCTGGTCACCCGCTGCGCCAACTGGCCGAAGTAGGTTTCGCTGCCAGT
>NZ_JBKJYW010000395.1:0-6493 GCF_046715635.1 Serratia sp. (in: enterobacteria) | reverse complement strand
GCTTCATCTACAAACTTCATTTACCGTCTCCGTAACTCATTCACCGGGCGGCTTCAAAGAAGCAACCAGGTTGGTTTCTGCCCGTCGCGGCCACCAACGGTGACCAATTGCGGAAAACATGGCGCCTGCAACCACCACAAAAGCACCTACATAGCCGACGACATTCAATGCCGGGGCGGTAAATACCTGTGGCCAGGCCAGCGCCAATAAATCTGAAAACAGCAGGGTAAACAGGGGAGTCAGCGTGATTAACGCACTCACCTGGGCCGCCTGCCAGCGCGCCATCGCTTCCGCCAGCGCACCATAACCAATCAGCGTGTTAGCACCACAGAACAGCAGGCAGGCCAATTGCCAACCGCTGAGCTGGAAAATCACCGCTGGTTTTGCCAGCGGGAATAACGCGATCGCACATAAAGTGTACAACAAGACCAGGATCTGCGGTGAGGCCAATCGACGCAGTAATACTTTTTGCGCCACGCCATAGGTCACCCAAACCATGGCCGCACACACGCCCAACAACACACCGAGCGTGTAGTCTGTAAACTGAGTGAAGATCTCGATCAGGCTGACGTTGAAAAACAGCATCAGCCCGCAGATCAGCATCAGAGCGCCAATCACCTGAGTGATACGCATCCTTTCTTTCAGGATCAATACGCTGGCGAACATCATGCCCACCGGCGAGAGTTGGCCGATAACCTGCGAGGCTGTCGGACTCAAATATTGCAGCGAAGAGCTGAAGAAGACAAAGTTACCCAACAACCCGGCGGTAGCGATCGCCAGCAACAGCAGCCAGCGGGGTTGACGGAACATGTTCACCGGAGGTAAACGCCCGCGCACTGCCAGGATCACTCCCAGGCCAATAGCGGCAATCGTAAAGCGATACCAGACGACGGTAAACGGCTCCATCACTTCCAGCACTTCTTTCATAGCGATAGGCAGCGCGCCCCAGCAAACCGCTGTGGTGATCGCCAGAAAAATACCAACGCCAGCCTGCTGTTTTTTTTCCATCTTCTCACTGTCTGTGCGTTGTGCCGCCAAGCACAAGCAATCTATAAATGTAAAAAGCCCCGCAACGAATTGCGGGGCTTAACATCTATTTCGTAAGGCTCGAAAAATTATTCAGCTTCGATGCTGATAAATTTACGATTGCTCGGGCCTTTAACTTCGAATTTGACTTTACCGTCTTTCAAAGCAAACAGAGTGTGGTCTTTGCCGCAACCCACGTTGGTACCAGCGTGGAATTTGGTGCCGCGCTGACGAACGATGATGCTGCCTGCCAGTACTGCTTCGCCGCCAAAGCGTTTTACGCCCAGACGTTTAGCTTCTGAATCGCGACCGTTACGAGTCGAGCCGCCAGCCTTTTTGTGTGCCATTAATCCGCTCTCCTAACTTAAGCGCTGATGCCGGTGATTTTAACATCAGTGAACCACTGACGGTGACCTTGCTGCTTACGATAGTGCTTACGACGACGAAACTTAACAATCTTGATCTTTTCGCCACGACCGTGAGCAACCACTTCAGCTTTGATCTTACCGCCATCGACGAAAGGAACGCCGATTTTGATATCTTCGCCATTAGCGATCATCAGAATCTGGTCAAACTCAACCGCTTCACCAGTTGCGATGTCCAGCTTTTCCAAGCGAACGGTTTGACCTTCGCTTACTCGGTGTTGTTTACCACCACTTTGGAAAACCGCGTACATATAAAACTCCGCTTTCCGCGTGCCCAACTGTTCAGTACAGAGCGCGCTATAAATATTCACAATAGGGCGCGAATTCTACGCAATAATCCCGCATATGACAAGAGCAGATTAGGGCCAGAAGGTGAAAAAAGAAGAAAAAAAACACAGTTTCTCTCACAACGTTTATCTGGGCCGATTTTCAAGTACAATCAACAGGACAGTTACCGCCATGTACCGATGTGAGCAGCGTTCTCATCGCGGTGAACAGAAACACAGCTGAAAAAAATACAATGAACCTAGAACAAATTACTGAGTTAACCGCGCAAGATATGGCGGCCGTGAACGCAACAATTCTCGAACAGTTGAATTCCGATGTCACGCTCATCAATCAACTTGGCTATTACATTATCAGCGGTGGCGGTAAGCGCATTCGCCCGATGATCGCCGTTCTGGCGGCACGGGCCTTGCACTATCAAGGCGATAAACATATTGCCGTCGCTGCCCTGATAGAGTTCATCCATACCGCTACCCTGTTGCATGATGACGTGGTGGATGAGTCCGACATGCGCCGTGGCAAGGCGACCGCCAACGCGGCGTTTGGCAATGCTGCCAGCGTGTTGGTGGGTGATTTCATTTATACGCGTGCTTTCCAGATGATGACCAGCCTGGAATCGCTGCGCGTGCTGGCAGTGATGTCCGAGGCGGTCAACGTGATCGCCGAAGGCGAAGTGCTGCAATTGATGAACGTCAACGATCCGAATATCAGTGAAGAAAACTATATGCGGGTCATCTACAGCAAAACCGCTCGTCTGTTTGAGGCGGCAGCCCAGTCATCAGCCATCCTCTCCGAGGCCACCCCGGCCGAAGAGCAGGCACTGCAAGACTATGGCCGCTATCTTGGCACGGCATTCCAACTGATCGACGATCTGCTGGACTACAGTGCAGACGGCGTGACCCTGGGTAAAAATACCGGCGATGACTTGAACGAGGGGAAGCCGACGCTGCCGTTGTTGCATGCGATGCATAATGGCAATGCCGAGCAGTCTGAGATGATCCGTGGCGCGATTGAACAGGGGAATGGCCGCCATCTGCTGGAGCCGGTTCTGGCTACCATGCAGGAGTGTGGTTCACTCACCTATACACGTCAGCGCGCAGAAGAAGAGGCAGACAAGGCGATCGCCGCATTGCAGGTTTTGCCCGATTCTCCTTATCGAACCGCGCTGGAAGGATTAGCGCATCTGGCGGTTCAACGAGACTTTTAAGAAATTTAAGTTTCCAAATATTCAAATAGGCCTGCGGTGCGGGCCTATTTATTTGCCTTGCTAATGAGTTCCAGTAGCCCCGTAGCCCCATTCTCCGCCAGAAAACCCAGTAGAAGCGCGTATTCGTCTGGCTTCATGCCTGCCAGAAAACCCTGCAACCGTTTGATAGGATCGTCATCATGGGAGGGGGTATACGCCGCCGGTTCCTCAGCGGCAATGGGATACAGCTGGGGATACAATTCGTTTTGGGTCGAGAGGGGTAGGCTACTAATATGATACTCCTTAGCCACCCCTTGCTTGCCATAACGCCGCTGCCATAGCCAGTTTTGCTCACGTGCCCGCTTGTTGATCCCTTGTGGAGAGCTGCCCAGTTCTCCCTTATTTTTCAGTTCTTCGGCGGTAAACCACTCCTTGTCCATTCCCTCTCCTTGATAGCAGCATTGCCCTGACTGACTTATCGGCCCTTTCAGTTGCATGAACAACTAAGTCCAACAAGTAAGTTATAACATTAACAGGGCCATTGCCTATCAGCAAAAGCTTGGCGAAATACTCAAAAAACGCTTACCTAAAAGAGAGAGGGGAAGCATAGAGGCAACGCAGAAGGCAGCCAGGTGGGAACGACATGTGACTAATCGAGCGCAGTATGCAGCGCCCCTACAAATGAGGAGATTTACTGTTTGTTCTTTTCAGCAATCCAGGTCAGCAGGCTATCCACACCTTCACGCATCAAAAACGCCATCACTTTGCCTCGTTCACTGTCTGAAAGGTGGTAATAGTATTCGATCCACACCGCCAGCGGGTCCTGACGCCCGGCCTCATAGATCGCTGGCTCTTCCCGCAATACCAGCAGGTTTTTGACGCCGGTAGGCAAGCTGTCGAAATGGTATTCCAGTGCTTTGCCTTGAACACCTTTGCGGCGGCGGCTGAGCCAATTTTCACGCCGTGCCATCAGGTTGATTCCCTGTGTAGAGGAAGGTAATCCTGCGATGCCTATCAGCTCCTTGGCAGCAAACCACTCGTTTTTCATAGCCATGATCTCGGGACAATAGTGTGGCAATACAAATTTTTCAGAAACCATAAGTTATTTTTGGGAAACTTGGTGGTATCCTAGTTTCTGAATAAACGCTTCACGTTGTTCAAACGACTAATTCTGACCTGTTAGTTATACCACTAACAGAACTTTCTCTAATCAAAAAAAGGAATGAAAATATGAATTCACGGGACCCAGACTGGCATCCAGCAGACGTCATCGCGGCTTTGAAGAAGAGAGGTACCACTCTGGCAGCGGTTTCACGAGAGGCTGGGCTAAGTTCATCGACGTTGGCCAACGCGCTATCACGTCCTTGGCCCAAGGGAGAGTGGTTGATTGCTGATGCACTGAACGTGCACCCGGCTGAGATCTGGCCGAGCAGGTATTTTGATCCGCTCACACATCATCTGCGAGATCGGAAAAGTCGAATCAAACCATGATAAACATAAGAAAGCCGCCGGATTTGGCCCGGCGGCTTATCAAAACATCATCGTACTGAGAGATCAGTTGTTGATAAACTTCTCACCCAATTCGATATCTTTGTGCAGTACGTCCAGCATTTCGCTCAGCGCTTTTTGCTCGAAGGCACTCAGGGTACCGATGTCTTTACGTTCTTCGATACCGTTTTTACCCAGTAGTAGTGGCTGCGCAAAGAAGCGGGCATATTTGCCATCGCCTTCAACATAGGCACATTCAACAACGCCTTTCTCACCGCTCAGCGCACGCACCAGAGACAGACCAAAACGTGCAGCAGCCTGGCCCATAGACAGGGTTGCAGAACCGCCACCGGCTTTGGCTTCAACTACTTCGGTACCCGCGTTCTGGATACGTTTGGTCAAATCAGCCACTTCCTGATCGCTAAAGCTAACGCCTGGGATCTGCGACAGCAGAGGCAAGATGGTCACGCCTGAGTGGCCGCCAATCACCGGTACGTTCAGTTCTTCCGGTTGTTTGCCTTTCAATTGCGCAACGAAGGTGTTGGAACGGATGATATCCAGCGATGTGATACCAAACAGTTTGTTTTTGTCGTAAACACCCGCTTTCTTCAACACTTCTGCCGCAATGGCCACCGTGGTATTCACCGGGTTGGTGATGATACCGATGCAGGCTTTCGGACAGGTTTTAGCCACTTGCTCAATCAGGTTGCGTACGATGCCAGCGTTAACGTTGAACAGATCGGAACGATCCATCCCAGGTTTACGCGCAACGCCAGCAGAAATCAGCACCACGTCCGCACCGTGCAGCGCAGGGGTAGCATCTTCGCCACTGAAGCCTTTGATGTTAACTGCGGTTGGGATGTGGCTTAAGTCAACGGCAACGCCTGGGGTAACGGGGGCAATGTCGTAGAGGGAGAGTTCAGAACCTGAAGGAAGCTGGGTCTTGAGTAGAAGGGCGAGGGCCTGGCCAATACCGCCAGCAGCACCGAGAACTGCAACTTTCATCCTATACTCCTTTATTGTCATAAATATAAAAGCGCCGTGAATTCTTTGGTCACGGACCTTAATTTATCACGCCTTTAAAAACAACCTCTTAACAGTCGGTTTTAGATCTGGCGCAATAAAATGGCCGATGTTGCGAGCATTTTAAAGTAAATAGCTTATGCATTAAGGGCATAGCGCACACTAATCGAAAATAGTGCCAAGCTTTTCACGATCGCGTTAACCGGCGGTTACATTACACCCTTACGTAACATCAGAACAACATCATTTTAATAACATTTTCGTTACCGGAGAGCTGGCTCGCTTCCCGCACTAAAAGGGCATATTCATGAGCAACGTATTTTGTTAAAATCGCTCCCTTGCCTTTCTGTCTGGGCATTTTTGATTTTCCAGACCGCCCCCGTATTGCATAAAAATGCATTTATATGCATAATAATCAGCTCTATTACCAACATTCCACGGTGCAAAATGCGTAATCCCGCAAAGCAGGAAGATCTGATCAAGGCGTTTAAAGCGTTATTGAAAGAAGAAAAATTCAGTTCTCAAGGCGAGATCGTTTTGGCGCTGCAAGAAGAAGGCTTCGAAAACATCAACCAATCCAAGGTATCACGCATGCTGACCAAGTTCGGGGCGGTGCGCACGCGTAATGCAAAGATGGAGATGGTGTACTGCCTCCCGGCCGAACTCGGTGTCCCAACCACCACCAGCCCACTCAAGAATCTAGTGCTGGATGTGGACCATAACGACGCGGTGGTGGTGATCCATACCAGCCCAGGTGCGGCGCAGTTGATTGCTCGCCTGTTGGACTCACTGGGTAAATCTGAAGGGATACTGGGCACCATTGCGGGTGACGATACCATTTTTGTCACCCCAGCCAGCTCCTTTACCGCACGCCAACTGTTTGAAGCCATCCTCTCCTTGTTCGAACAGGAACTTTGACGCATTCAGCGCAGCCTGCGCTCTCCGTCGCGGGCTGTGCATCCTTTATTAACCCTTCATTTACTTCTTCTGCGCTGCCTACCACGTTTAAAACTGCCAATAAGCCGACCTACAGCACATTTCAATGACATTTTTGTGTGGC
>NZ_JBKJYW010000394.1:0-3004 GCF_046715635.1 Serratia sp. (in: enterobacteria) | reverse complement strand
TCTACATGGTAGTTATCGGTGAAAGTGCGCGGCGAGATGCGTTAGGTGCGTTTGGTGGACACTGGGACAATACTCCCTTTGCCAGCCAGGTAAACGGCAATCTGTTCATGGATTATGTTGCTGCCAGCGGCTCAACACAGAAGTCACTCGGTATGACGTTAACCCGAGTCATTAACGGTAAACCGCAATATCAGGATAACTTCGTTACGCTGGCCAATCGGGCAGGCTTTCAGACCTGGTGGTTCTCAAACCAAGGCCAAATTGGTGAATATGATACCGCTATCGCCAGCATTGCCAAACGTGCCGATGAAGTGCAGTTCCTGAAAAACGGTGATTTTGAAGCGGATAAAAACACCCATGATGAAACGCTGCTCAAGATGACCGCCCAGGTTTTTGCCGCCCGACGCACTACGGCCCCGCAGTTGATTGTATTGCACCTGATGGGTTCACATCCGCAAGCCTGTGACCGGACTCTGGGCAAATACGTGGACTTTGTGCAATCCAAAGAAACCTCCTGCTATCTTTACACCATGACACAAACTGACAGCCTGCTAAAACAGCTCTATCAGCAGTTACGCGACACTGGGGAAAGTTTCTCTATGGTCTACTTCTCCGATCACGGTCTGGCCTTTAAAGAACGCGGCACCGACGTGCAATATCTGGCGCACGATGACCAGTTCCAGCAAAACTTTCAGGTGCCGTTTATGGTGCTTTCCAGCGATGACACCGAACACCGTCTGATTAAAGCACGCCGTTCAGCCAATGATTTTCTGACCTTTTTCGCCTCGTGGACCGGGATCAAAACTAAAGAACTGACGCCGAAATACTCATTTATCTCCGAGCAGGAAGCCGGGCCCGTCTCTATCACCAACTTTAAGCTCAAGAAGGTGGACTACACCCATTTGCAGACGGATATCTTTGCAACCCAAACGCGTTGAAGTGTCATAAGGTAGCCTTTGCGTCTCGGGCCACTTTGTTTGTAATATGAGGCAGTTAAATTGAAAAAAGAGCCTGTTGAACGATGAAAAAACTGACTTTTATGCCTCTGATTTTCCTGACATTGGCGCTGGTAGGTTGCACCAGTGACTACATTATCACCACCAAATCTGGCGATATCCTACAGGCCCACGGCGAACCGGATACTGACCGCAATAGCGGCATGACCAGCTATACCGGCATGAACGGCGATTATCATCTGATCAATACCAATGATATTTCAGGCATAGTGAAAAAATAGCGGCTGTCTGGATTTTTAACTGCTAAACCGTAGTGGCATTCTTGTTTATTGGCGTCAGCCAAACAAATAGAACTTTCGCTAACCAGGCTTGAACAAGCCTGGTCGCGATAACGTTGAAGCGATATCCGCCCTTATTTAGCCGCCAGCTTACACAGCGTTAACGCCACGTTGTAGGAAGCCTCGAACGACTTAAGGGGTAAAAACTCGAACCGCGAATGGAAGTTGTGCGCGCCGGTAAAGAAGTTGGGGGTTAATAACCCCTTAGCGGACAACGCAGCACCATCTGTGCCCCCACGCATCGGGATGACTTTAGGCTCAATATTCAACTCGGCCAGTGCGGCAAAAATCAAATCAATAGCCCGACGGTCATCGGTGATGGCATTGCTGATATTGCTGTAGGTATCGCTGATGTGATACTCCACGCGAGCGGTGGGATACTGCGCCGCAATCTTCTGCGCCACTTCACCAATCTGTTGTTTGCGGCGCTCAAAGTTCGCCAAATCGAAATCACGGATATTGGCTTTCAGCAGTGCTTCGCTTTGTGATGCCTGCATGCCGTTAAACCAGATATAGCCTTCACGTCCTTCAGTATGCTCAGGAGTCTGCTGGCGATCGAAGTGGCCGATGTAATCCATCGCCATCAACAGCGGATTCACCAGCACGCCTTTGGAAGACATCGGGTGGCTGGTCACGCCGGTAAAGCGCAGTTCGGCGCTGGCGGCGTTGAAGTTTTCATACACCACTTCGCCCAATTCACAGCAGTCGATGGTCCAGGCAAAGTCAACGTTGAAACGCGCCAGATCCAGCGCTTTGGCACCACACAGGCCAATCTCTTCGTCCGGTACAAATGCCACTACGATATCGCCGTGTTGGTGCTCGGCGGTAAGGTTTTCCAGTACGGTCATCACCACAGTAACAGCCGCTTTGTTATCCGCCCCCAACACGCTGGTGCCATCGCTGAAGATAATCTCTTCGCCCGGATAGGCTTTGATTTCCGGGTGTTCAGCAGTACGTAGCCAGATATCTTGCTGCGCGTTCAGGCACAAATCCTCACCGGTAAAGCGCAAGATTTGTGGATGGATGTCCGGCGATAAACCGACATCAACGGTATCGATATGGGTGATGAACCCGACACGTGGCGCGCCGGGTACGTTGCCTTTTTTCACTGCGGTGACGGTCGCATGTTCGTCAATCACCACATTATCCAGGCCAAGTTGGCGTAGTTCCTCAGCCAGCATTTCTGCCATAGCGAACTGGCCAGGAGTGCTGGGTAACGTACTTACCGCTGGGTTGCTCTGGCTGGTGACGGCCAGGTAGCGGAAGAAACGTTGGGTTAACTGTGTGGCGAGCGGTGAAGACATTATGTTGTATATGAACGCATCCCGTTTGCAAGGCTTCCATAGCTAGGATCACCAGAGCAATCTTTCAGAATTCACCCTTTCGTTAGAGTTTATCTTTGCCAACTACCGCCTTTACCGAGGCTAGCGTTGACCTCATTGTTATCGTTCGATGTTGTTTGCTGACAATGTAAATTTAATGTTATTTATTAAGCGCTTCAGTACAAGCTTTATTTTTCAGTGGTAGGCTCACCAACAGGAAGATAGTGATGATAATTAAAATTACAAAGCTTGCGCTAGCCATAGCAGCGCTCTCAATAAGCTCTGGGGTAGCAGCAAAAACGTTAGTCTATTGTTCAGAAGGTTCACCAGAAAACTTTAACCCGCAACTCTACACCTCCGGGACCAGCGTAGATGCCAGCGCGGTGCC
>NZ_JBKJYW010000393.1:0-11475 GCF_046715635.1 Serratia sp. (in: enterobacteria) | reverse complement strand
AACGTTAACCAATATCACGTCAACTACCGCCAGGGGCAGACCAAGGATCTCAACTCTACCTTCGCCAACCTGAACGGGGGTTTTAACCTGGGGTTATGGCGTTACCGCCAGCAATCCAGCTTCCGCTTTGATAATGAATTTGGCAGCCAGTGGGATACCAACCGCCGCTATGTCCAGCGGGCGGTGCTGCCGTTACGCAGTGAGGTATTGCTGGGGGAAGGTTTTACCGACGGCCATTTCTTCGCCGGGCTGGGGTTTCGCGGCGTCAGGATGACGTCGGACGATCGCATGCTGCCGGACTCGCTGCGAGGCTATGCTCCCGTGGTGCGCGGTATTGCCAACAGTAACGCCAGAGTGACCGTATTTCAGGGCAAAAGCCAACTGTATGAAACCACGGTAGCCCCTGGCCCATTTGCGATTGACGATCTGTTTGCCACCAACTTCTCCGGTGACCTGACGGTGGTGGTGACCGAAGCCGATGGCAGCATCAACACCTTCACCGTGCCATTCTCCGCCGTTCCCCAATCCATGCGCCCCGGATCTTCACGCTATTCGGCGACCCTTGGGCGATCGCGCTTTATCGGCGACAACGACCTGTTCAGCGAGTTAACCTGGCAGTATGGTTTGACCAACTCGTTGACGTTTAACGCTGGCAACCAACTGGCCGATGGTTATCAGGCCTTGATGCTAGGTGGGGTTTATAGTAATTCACTGGGGGCTTTTGGTCTGGATAGCACCTTTTCCCATGCCAACCTGCCGGAAGGCGCTACCTCTGGCTGGATGTTGCATCTCTCCTATAGCAAAAGCTTTATCCCAACGGATACCACGCTTTCCATCGCCGGGTATCGTTACTCCACCGAAGGGTTTCGTGATTTGAGCGATGTGCTTGGCGTACGTCAGGCAGACAGCAGTGGGCAAAGTTGGCAATCCGATTCCTATCGCCAGCAGTCGCGTTTTGAAGTGGCCGTCAATCAGGGGATCGGCTTATTGGGTAACCTGACGCTGTCAGGTTCTACCCAGGATTACCGCGATGGTCGTGGCAGGGATAATCAGCTACAGCTGGGTTGGGGCAAAGTATTTGGCAACGGCGTCGCGTTGAACCTTTCGGTGACGCGTACCCGTAGCCTGAACGGGAATAATAGCGCCTATTACGACGGCAACCAGCCCTATGTGAATGCCAATGGTTCCGCGAGTAGCAATATCTCGCAAACCGTTAGCTCGCTCTCCGTTTCCTTTCCTCTTGGCCGTTCTTCCTCTGCGCCAACGGCGTCGTTGTTCTCTAACCATAGCCAAGGGCAGGGTGGGAACTATCAGGCGGCGATCTCGGGTAACGTGGGGGAGACGCAGCAGGTCGGCTATGGGCTTAATTTCACCACCGACGATAATAACCATAACAGCATCTGGGGGGGCAACCTGCAAACCCGCCTGCCTTATGCCAGTGCCACCGGTTCGGTTTCGGCATCCAGTCAATATTGGCAGGGATCGGCTGCGTTGCAGGGGGCCGTGGTTGCCCATCGCGGTGGGGTTACGCTCGGGCCTTATGTCGGGGATACTTTTGCCCTGATCGATGCCCCTGGTGCGCGTGGGGCGCAAGTGATGGATGGGCAGGGGGCCCGTGTCGATCGTTTCGGCTATGCGCTGGTTCCTTCGCTGGTGCCCTATCATTTCAATACCGTGGCTCTTAATCCGCAGGGCATGAGCAGCAAAGCAGAACTGGAAGATGGGCAACGGCGGGTGGCACCTTTTGCAGGAGCCACGGTGCGGCTGCACTTCAAAACGATCCGCGGTCAGGCGGTGCTGATCAAAGTTCAGCGGCCAGACGGCAGCACCATCCCGATGGGGACCTCAGTGTTTGATGACAACAATAACGATGTCGGCATGGTCGGCCAGGCTAACCAGGTCTATCTGCGCAGTGATAAATCGCAGGGGAAATTGACCTTACGCTGGGGGGAAGGAGCGGCTGAACGATGCAGTCTGCCTTATAAATTACCCCCACCAAGCGATGAGCCGCTCTTGCTGCTGAAGGCGACATGCCGTTGATTCACCGATTATTAACTGGAGGTTATGCCATGAAGTTATCGTCACTGCTGCGCTTGGCGCTGTTGGGAAGTCTACTGGTGGGAGTCAGCCTGCCAGCGGCGGCCAGATGCACCCGGGTTACGCCAAGGATTGACTCCGGGTGTGACGCCTGTGGCGTCGGGGTCGGCCTGGGGCGAATCAACCTGACCAGCACCTACCTGCAGCCTGTAGGTACGCCGCTGGGCAGTAGCGTGTTTGATTTCACCTCCGGCGTCCGTTATCCGGATCCGAATAAAGTCTTGTATCAGTGCGATACCAGTGACGTCGGGCATATTTTTGAAGTGTTTGCCACCAACGGTGACGACCGGGTGGGGGGGTATTATGATTTAGGGGCGATGGATGGTAACCCCAATTATTATGCCACCTACTTTCCCTATGTCGGCATTCGCCTGACCCATCTGGATTCGGGCAAGGTATTTACCCGTTACTGGCAGGCAACGCCGATCACCCGTTACGCTACCGTGGGTAACAAGATCCAGATCCGGGTCAAGGATCTCAGCCCTATCCGGGCCGATCTGATCCGCATCAGTTCGCTCCCCGGCCGTGGTGCCAGTAACTACTGCGGTTACAGTGCATCTAATCCGTTGAGTGGCATGGCTTCCACCACCGGTAATTCGAACTATACCTGCACCCAGCCTAATGGCTATGTGACCTTCCAAGGGCCGGGCATTGCGTCCGATCCTATCGGTAGCGATTCGGCCACCAACTATTCGACCTGGGGAACCGGGCGTTGGAACGCGATGGGCATGGGGACGTCGCCGATTTCCTCTCTTTCTTACACCGCCACCTGTGTGGCACGCAACGTCACGCCGTTGGTGATACTGCCGACGCTTTCCGTCGGCCAATTAACCGCAGGGCGAACTTCTCAAGCCCAGTTCACCATCAATATCGAATGTGATAACGCGGCCGTTTCAGGGATTAGCACCAATCGTACCGCCTTGGGCCTGCAAGTCCCTTATGCCAGCTTTGCCCTGGCGCAACAGCTTGGCCTGGTCAACGCCAGCGGCGGTGTCAGCTATTTGCTCTCCGACGGCTATGGCACGGACAGCAGTGTTGCCACCGGCGTAGGGATTGCGCTTTCCAACAGTAGCAACGGTACGCCAATGAACTTTGTCGGCTGGGCCCGCTGTGGTACTGGCCTGTGCCCGCAGGGTAACAATGCGGGTTGGTACCCGGTTCTCGATGGCGCAAGCCACGGGGGCACCACCACCACGGGGTATACCCATTACACCACGCAACTGACAGCCACATTATCACGCTTGCCGGGGCAGACCGTTACGGCGGGAAAGGTGGATGCCAAGGCTTACGTTTGGGTCAAGGTACAGTAGAGAAAATGATGAAGAAAATCGCCTGTACGTTACTGCTGCTCGGTAGCTTGTTACCTGCCATGTTGGCACAGGCCGGCATCATTGCCTCCGCGACGCGAGTGATTTTTCGTGAGGGCGATAATGAAAAAAGCTTGATGCTCCTCAATACCAACGACTACCCGATCGTGGTACAAACCTGGGTAGACGATGGGGATGTCAATGCAGCTCCCGAGCAATCAACAGCGCCTTTTGTCAGCTTGCCTGCCGTATTTAGTATGCCACCCAAAACTCTGAAAGGGCTGAGGCTGGTTTATAACCAGCAGTCACTGCCCAAGGATAGGGAATCGGTCTTCTGGATTAACCTGTACGAAATTCCGCCGACGCGCCCGGTGATCCCCCCGCTGCAGCCTAGCGTGACCATGGCGATGAACACCCAGATGAAGATTTTCTATCGGCCCAAGGCGGTGGTCGCGGCCGAGAAGGATATACCTAAGCCGGTGTTCACACTGCAAAAGGAAGATAATCATTATGTCTTGCTGTGTGATAACCCATCGGCTGTCCATCTCTCTTTTTCCCGTCTTGCGCTGCGCATTGGCCAGCAGGATTATCCGGTGCAACAAGAGAGCGATATGATGACGCCGCCTTACGGCAGTAAAAAGTATCGGATTGATAATATTGATCAATCAGGATCACTCTCCTCAGCGGTGGTCAACGCCGCGATTATCGATGATCAAGGCAATGCGATAGACCAGCAGTATGCCGTACGGAAATAACAGGCCGCACCTGGCGACCCAATAGAGAATAAGATGATACCCAATAAACATCAGATCGAAATTGAACTGGAACAACGAGCCACTAAGATAAGAAACTCGCCCCCGTTCCATCAGGCGATTATTAAGCATGGTGTGATGATATCCAATGTCTATAAGAATCATCCGATGTTCTACAAAATCATCTTTCGCAACAGCCGATTTATCATCTGCTCGGCTCTGTTGGCTATTTATTACACACAAAAAGAGGCTGCACTGAAGGACGTTAAGTCTTTTTTTAAAGGCAAGAATATTATCAGCGAGAACTCGTTGGACTCTTTTTTGTTCTTTCTGCGCGTGGGTCGTTGGTTAGAGGTTAAAAAGGCTGAACAAGACCGGCGGACGCTGCTGTTTACCCCCACCGAAAATGCCTTGCGCCAAGCTCATGAGCTGGTTTCCTCGATGGCGCTGCCTTACCAAGTGCTAGCCCCCGAAATTCCGGTTGCCGAGATGCTTGAGCAATCCGAGTTCTTGCCTGCGTTCTTTAAGGTTTACGGCCAACTGGTGGTGCAGGAAGTTTATCTGATCGATCTGGTGCCGCAGGCCGCGTTATTTATTACTAAAGATGCGGGTCATATGGTGTTGCTGCTGCTGTTTATGGAAAGTATCCGCCACAATTCCCACATGCTGTTATTGTCCTCGGCAGAGATCGCCAAGTTTAGCTCGGTGTCCCGTACGCATATCAATCGGATCCTGTTGGCGGCAGAAAAATCAGGCTTGCTCACCACCAAAAATAACGTGCTGATTGAGTTAAATAGCTCGTTTATTATGATGGCAGAGCGCTATTTTAGCCTGTATATGGCGATGGTGGGTTATAGTCTGGATGGGGCATGTCAACAGCATAATATCCAGGTCTGCCAGGAAACACATGAGAGTGGTATAGCTGCAATATGCGATTTATAGCATTCAACTAATTATCATGGTATTTATTTTGTTTTCACTGTTTATAATGCCATGATTTTATTGGTTTAATAAAAATCCTATTTTTATATTCTTTTTTGTTTTGTCTTATAGCTGTTAGCTACTAGACTCTTAACTCTATCAGGGGAATATCTGCTTCCCCCCGATCAAATACCTTAAATAGAGCCGGTGGAATAATGCCATTGGCTATCGTACTTTGTGGCATACAGACTGAGAGGTTGGAATGCGAAGTAGGATAATTATTGTAGGTGGTGGTACAGGAGGTACCATACTGGCTAATCTATTGGCCGCCAAGCTACACCGGGAGGTTATCAATAATCAGGTAGAAATCATGATGATTTCTGATTCACCGGTGCATTATTACAAGCCTGCGTTTATGTATGTCGCCTTTAACGCATTTTTCAAACAAGAACTGACCAGGCCACAGCAAAGCCTATTACGGCCAGAGATACAGTTTATGGTTGATAAGGCTGAACAGTTCGATTTATCCCAGCGCTGTGTTTATACCCGTAGTGGCAATAAATATCACTATGACTTTTTAGTCTTTGCCACCGGCTGCGTACCCTGGCCAGAACAGATTGAAGGATTGGCCCAGGTGGGCGATCATTTTTATCAATATCAGGCGGCTCGCCAGTTGGCGCAAAAGTTGGCCACTATCGAGAAAGGGCGCATTTTTATCACCGTGTCGTTCCCGCAAACGCCTAACGTACCACACCAATGTGGTATTGCCCCGGTAGAAACTACGCTGATGCTGGACGATTATCTGCGTCGGCGTGGGGTACGTAACAACGTTGAAATTGTTTATACCTACCCGACCATTTCACAGCTCCTACGTAACTGCCTGTTCCTGCAACGTCCCACCGGCGAGGCTCTGCCCAGCATTTTTGCGGCCCGCGACATCAAGCATCAGCGCGGTTTTACCCTAAGCAAAGTGGATAGCGAACGGCGCATAGCCTATTCCACTGAGGGCGACGAACAGCCCTTCGACATCCTGATGGCTACCCCGCCGATCCGGGCTGTGGAAGCGGTACGCAACACCGGGCTGAGCGATATCGATAACGGCGAAGGTTGGCTCCCCACCGATCACCAGACGCTGCAGGTTTATGGCCAGCAGGGCGTTTATGTGATTGGTGATACCGTCGATCTGCCGGTCAGCAAGGCAGGCGGTTCCTGCCATAACCAGGCTCCGGTGATTGCCGATAATATCGTCGCGGAACTGCGTTTGGGCCAGCCTCACAGCCATTACGACGGCAAGGTACAGGCCATCGCCCAAATGGGGCTACAGGCCGGTATGCCGCTGGTTTACGACTATCGCCATGACGTGATCCCCACCCCCGCGACCAAGCTGGGCGGCATGCTGCGCAACGGGTTTAACCGTGGCCTGTACTGGGCCACCGTACGCGGACTGATTTGAACGGAGGAAATATGGACTCATCGCAAGCACAGCCGTTAGCGGCCCTGTTGGCCAAGCTCGATCCGCTGCTGGCGACCGGCAGGTTGGATAACGTGGTCGATCTGCTGTCGTTACTGTCCGACATAACGGATATTGCGGATAACGCACTGGTGGAAAAATTGGCCGGAGTGTTCGAAGGTGTGGTCTCCGCGGGTTGGGAGGGCGGTATGGCGCTCAAGATGGCGCATAGCGAACTGCAATTGAATACCTCGCCTGCCAGCTACCGTTCGGTCTATACGCTGTTACGCCAGCCGGACACCTTATTAGGATTGATGCTGGTGCTGCGCACGTTGCAAATCATCGGTCAGCGTTTGCGAACCTCGACGTTGCCGGCAGACAACTGACGGCAACTCTTCTCCCCCAACAGGACATCGCTATGTCAATGCAATCCAAACAGGCGTTTGCCACTCGCGCTATTCATCACGGTTATGATCCGCAGCAATTTCTGGGTGCACTTTGCCCACCGGTTTTTATGAGTTCGACCTTTACCTTTCCTTCGGCTGAATATGGCGGCGCCTGTTTCGCCGGCACCGAGGCTGGCTATTTTTACTCACGTATTGCCAATCCGACGCTGAATTTGCTGGAGCAGCGTATCGCCAACCTGGAGGGCGGAGAGGCCGCCGTGGCTTTCTCCTCCGGCATGGGGGCGATCACGGCCTGTTGTTGGACGCTACTGGCTCCGGGCGATGAACTGATCGTCGATGAGACGATTTATGGCTGCACCTTTAGCTATTTCCATCATGGCCTGGCGCGTTACGGCGTGAAAATCACCCATGTTGATCTGACACGCCCAGAGCAACTGGCTAAGGCCATTGGGCCACGCACCCGGCTGGTGTATTGCGAAACGCCAGCCAACCCGAATATGCGCCTGATCGACATTGCGGCCATCGCCGAAATCACTCACGGGCAACCTCGAGCGCAACTGCTGGTGGATAACACCTACTGCACGCCTTACCTGCAACAGCCGCTGGCACTGGGGGCCGATATGGTGGTGCACTCCGCCACCAAATACCTGGGGGGTCATGGCGATCTGCTGGCCGGGTTGGTGATCGCCAAGGCCGAACTGGCGCAGGAGATCCGCCTGGTTGGTTTGAAGGACATGAACGGTGCGGTGCTGTCGGCGCAGGATGCGTCCCTGTTGTTACGCGGCCTGAAAACCCTGCCATTGCGCATGGAACGCCACTGTGACAACGCCCAGCAGTTGGCAGAGCTGTTGGAACAGCATCCGGCGGTAGAGCAAGTGTATTACCCTGGATTAGCGGGCTTCCCGCAGTATGACTTGGCCAGCCAACAGATGAGCCGCCCTGGCGGGATGCTGGCCTTTGAGCTGAAAGGGGGGATGGAGGCCGGGATCCGCTTCCTCAACGCGTTAAACCTGATCCTACGGGCGGTGAGTCTGGGGGATTGCGAATCGCTGGCACAACATCCGGCGAGTATGACGCACTCTGCCTACAGCGCCGAAGAACGCCAGCGGCACCATATCAGCGACGGTCTGATACGGCTTTCTGCCGGGCTGGAGGATGTTGAAGATTTGAAGGCGGATATCAATCAGGCGCTGGCGTGTTGCCAGTAAACCTGCCGCAGCGACCACCAGCCTCGTGAATAGAGGCTGGTGGGCTGATTTTTAGCGGCTTTCTGTTGAGATTACGGCGGGTGAACCCCCACCTTTTTTGCGTACCCACAACGTGTAAGCCAGCGTCAGGAAGGCTACCCAGACTAGCCCGACATACAGCGCAATACGGCTTTCCTCGAAGTAACCGAGCAGGCCGATCACGAACACCATAAACGCTGTAGCCAAGGCGGGCGCGACCGGCCACCAAGGTACTGGGAAGCTCAGCTTGGCCACTTCATCTTTAGTGAGCGTGCGGCGCATGGCTACCTGTGACAGCAGGATCATCAGCCATACCCACACCGTGGCAAAGGTGGCGATGGAGGCAATGATGATAAAGATCTGTTTGGGGATCAGATAGTTGAGCACTACGGCCAACAGCAGGGCAATGGACATCACCAACACCGTCATCCAAGGCACGCCGTTGCCGGTCAGCTTGGTGAAGGCCTTAGGGGCTTGCCCATCTTGCGCCATGCCGTACATCATGCGGCCAGCGCCGAAAATATCGCTGTTGATCGCGGAGATGGCGGCGGTGATCACCACCACGTTCAATACGTTAGCCGCCGAGCTGATGCCCATATGGCTGAAAATCTCGACAAACGGGCTACCGTTCTGGCCGATGCTGTTCCACGGATAGATAGACATCAATACCAGCAGGGTCAGCACGTAGAACAACAGGATACGGACCGGCACGGCGTTGATCGCTTTAGGCAGCACCTTGGCGGGATCTTTGGCTTCGCTGGCGGTGATACCGATAATTTCTATCCCGCCGAAGGCGAACATCACCACCGCCAGGGAAGCAATAACGCCACCGATGCCGTTAGGCATAAAGCCGCCGTGTTGCCACAGATTGCTGAAACCGGTAGCCTCCTGCGTGACGCCGAAACCGAACAGCATCACGGCGGCCCCACCAATGATCATCGCCACAATAGCGGCAACCTTGACCAGCGACAGCCAGAACTCCATCTCGCCAAAGACTTTGACGCTGCACAGGTTAAGCGCGCCGATAAACAGAATGATACTCAGTACCCAGACCCATTGCGCGACATCCGGGAACCATAGCCCCATATAGATGCCGAAGGCCGTCACGTCGGCCAGGGCCACGATCACCATTTCGAAGGTATAAGTCCAACCGGTGAGGAATCCCGCCAACGGGCCGAGATAATGACTGGCGTAGTGGCCGAAGGAGCCGGATACGGGTTGATGTACTGCCATCTCCCCCAAGGCACGCATCACCATAAATACCGCCGCGCCACCTACCAGATAGGCAAGCAGTACGGCCGGGCCAGCCAGTTGAATAGCACCAGCGGAACCATAAAACAGACCGGTACCGATGGCCGAACCGAGGGCCATAAAGCGGATATGTCGCGCGTTCAGGCCACGCCGGAGTTGGGGTTTCTCATTACGCATGTTGCTTCTCCGTTTTAATCATATTGTTGTCGGACAGGCAGCGCTATCCGCACTGGGGGAACGAACCCCGGCGGGATAGAGGACGAATTGTGCAGGGTAATATGCCATGCCCCAGACTAAGGGGCACGGCTTAAAGGCGTTACGCCTGGCTAGGTAACAAGGTGGTTGGGATCAGCGCGGTCAGATGGCCTGCCGCCAACAGTTGGCTGGCTGCTTCGATATCGGGGGCGAAGAACCGATCCTTATCGTAGTAGGCGACATGTTCGCGCAGCAGATGCCGAGCCTGCTCCAGCCCTGCGGTGGTTTGCAGACCTTTACGCAGATCCAGCCCCTGGCAGGCCGCTAACCATTCGACGGCCAGAATGCCGCGGACGTTATCCGCCATTTCCCACAGGCGACGACCTGCTGCCGGTGCCATCGAGACATGGTCTTCCTGGTTGGCCGAGGTTGGGATGCTGTCAACGCTGGCCGGGTGCGCCAGTGCCTTGTTCTCGCTGGTCAGCGCTGCGGCGGTGACCTGGGCGATCATAAAGCCGGAGTTTACCCCACCGTTATCCACCAGGAACGGTGGCAACTGCGACATGTGTTTATCCATCATCAGTGAAATACGGCGCTCGGAGAGTGAACCGATTTCGGCGAACGCCAGCGCCAGGTTATCGGCGGCCATGGCTACCGGTTCGGCGTGGAAGTTGCCCCCGGACAGCACATCGCCCTGTTCGGCAAACACCAGCGGGTTATCGGACACGGCGTTGGCCTCGATCTCCAGGACTTCTGCGGCCTGGCGGATTTGCGTCAGGCAGGCACCCATCACCTGCGGTTGGCAGCGCAGGGAGTAAGGATCCTGCACTTTTTCACAGTTGGCGTGTGACTCCGACACGGCGCTGCGTGCGCCAAGCAGGTGGCGATAAGCGGCGGCGGCGTCGATCTGCCCACGCTGGCCACGGACTTCGTGGATCCGTGGATCGAACGGGCTGCGAGATCCCAGAGCGGCCTCCACGGTCAGGCTGCCGGTTACGGTGGCGGCAGCAAACAGATCTTCAGCATCAAACAGGCCACGCAGCGCAAAGGCGGCGGAAACCTGGGTGCCGTTCAGCAGTGCCAGACCCTCTTTGGCTGCCAGCGTTAGCGGTTTCAGACCCGCTTTGGCCAGCGCCTCGGTGGCGGGTAACCACTCGCCCTGATAGCGGGCTTTACCTTCGCCCAACAGCACCAGACTCATGTGCGCCAGTGGGGCCAGATCGCCTGAAGCGCCAACGGAACCTTTCAGCGGGATATGCGGATACACTTCGGCATTCACCAGCGCCATCAGCGCCTGGATCACTTCCAGACGGATGCCGGAGAAACCACGCGACAGGCTGTTGATCTTCAGCACCATAATCAGGCGCACCAGGCTGTCATCGGTAGGTGCACCCACACCGGCCGCATGTGACAGCACGATGGAACGTTGCAGGTTCTCCAAATCTTCGCGGGCGATACGGGTGGAGGCCAGCAGGCCAAACCCGGTATTGATGCCGTAAGTGGTACGGTTCTCTTCCACAATGCGTTCCACGCAGGCCACGCTTTGCTGGATCGCGCCGTAGGCGTTGTCGTCCAGCGTCAGGGTGACCGGGTGCTGATAAACCTGGCGCAGTTCGGCAAGCGTCAGCTTACCTGGGCGGATAGTCAGAGCTTTCATGCTTTTTCTCCCTGAGTGGCGGCAACCATCGGCAGGTTCAGACCTTGCTCGCGAGCGCAGTCGATAGCGATTTCATAACCTGCATCAGCATGGCGCATGACGCCGGTGGCCGGGTCGTTATGCAGCACGCGGGCGATACGCTCGGCGGCTTCATCGGTGCCGTCACAGACGATCACCATGCCGGAGTGTTGGGAGAAGCCCATGCCGACGCC